>CAZYKS010000001.1:0-15039 GCA_964648375.1 uncultured Gammaproteobacteria bacterium
CCTCGCCTACCTGTGTCGGTTTGCGGTACGGTCACTATATCGTTAGCCCTAGAAGTTTTTCTTGGTAGCTCCTCCGCGAGAATTGATTCCACACAAGGCTTCATCTTCTGGCAACCTCTTGAAGTGATCGATCCGGATTTGCCTGGATCGTTTCTTGAGGCAACCAACGTCCATACCATAGAACGCTCCCACTTCGAAGCTACGTCCCTCCATCGGAACGACATAGCGGTGCTGGAATATTAACCAGCTTATCCATCGACTACGCCCGCACTACACGGGCCTCGCCTTAGGACCGACTAACCCTGGGTCGATTTGCGTTGCCCAGGAACCCTGAGGCTTTCGGTGGGCAGGGTTCTCACCTGCCTTTTTGCTACTCATGCCAACATTCTCGCTTCTATACGCTCCACCGCCCCTCACGGGTACGGCTTCAACGCCGATAGAATGCTCCTCTACCACTGTCTGTACAAGTACAGACAATCCGCGTCTTCGGTAAATCGCTTAGCCCCGATACATTTTCGGCGCGCGGCAACTTGACTAGTGAGCTATTACGCTTTCTTTAAAGGATGGCTGCTTCTAAGCCAACCTCCTAGTTGTCGCAGTCGCGACACCACCTTTTACACTTAGCGATTATTTAGGGACCTTAGACGGCGGTCCGGGCTGTTTCCCTTTCGACTATGGAGCTTAGCCCCCACAGTCTAACTCCCGAGCTTAACTTACCGGTATTCGGAGTTTGGTTAAAGACGGTACCCCGTAAGGAGCCCGCCCTCATTCAGTGCTCTACCCCCGGTAAGAAACACTCGAGGCTAGCCCTAAAGCTATTTCGAGGAGAACCAGCTATTGCCGAGTTCGATTGGAATTTCTCCGCTAGCCACAACTCATCCCCTAGTTTTGCACCACTAGTGGGTTCGGTCCTCCCGAAGTATTTCTACTCCGTTCAACCTGGCCATGGCTAGATCACCCGGCTTCGGGTCTTGTCCATGCGACAATAGCGTAGTAATCGCAGTCTAGTTCGTTAAAAACGAACGTTGCTTTTATCTCGTTCAAAGGTATTGTTCACGAGTTATGGGTTATCAGTTATTGGTTATTTTATTTATTTAACTCATAACCCATAACTTATAACTCGTTATTAGAAGTTTGTACGAAAAATACTTTGAACGAGATAAAAGCTTTTAACTACGATTACAACGCCATACGGGCGGTTAACCCTCGCTTTCACTGCACATTCGTTCCAAACGGAACTTATGTAAGCCACATAGAACAAACTCGTTGGCTCATTCTTCAATAGGCACGCCGTTGCCCCGGCAAGCCGGGGCTCCGACTCTTTGTAGATATATGGTTTCAGGTACTATTTCACCTCCCTCACCGGGATGCTTTTCACCTTTCCCTCACGGTACTTGTTCACTATCGATCATGAAGAGTATTTAGTCTTAGGTCATAGTCGACCTGGATTCCCACGGGATTTCTCGTGTCCCGCAGTACTTAAGAAATGTTGCCGTAAAGCAATAACCCCTTTCGCTTACAGGGCTGTCACCTTCTTTGGCGGAGCTTTCCAGCTCGCTTCAACTAGGGAAGTTATAATTCGTAAACCTTACCTCTCCTATCCCAGGAAGAGAACGCAACGATCTTGCAACCCCCATAAAACATATGGCCCTGGAGCCTTCTGCAGCATCTGGTCCGAAGACCAGACAACTGCGCAGTCTTACGAGTTTGGACTTCTCCCCTTTCGCTCGCCACTACTCAGGGAATAAACACGGATTAACACAGGTCTTACCGGTTCGCACGGAAAACCGTGGCAGTTGGTAAGGAATCTGTGTTAATCAGTGTAGTGTTTTTTTCTTTTCCTCCGGCTACTAAGATGTTTCAGTTCGCCGGGTAATCGTCTCACTATCCTATGTGTTCAGATAGCGGACGCCCTGTCTTCAACAGGGCAGGTTTCCCCATTCGGAGATCCCCGGATCAAAGGTTGCTTGCCACCTAACCGAGGCTTATCGCAGGCTGCTACGTCCTTCATCGGCTCTTCATGTCAAGGCATCCACCATATACCCTTATATGAGATTTTCCCATATTTTTGCTTTCAATAAAATTTTTTGATGTAATTCCCGAAACTAATCGGGAACAGATGCTCTTAACTATTTCTACTCTCTAAAAATAATTATTATATTAAATTGTTAAAGTACATCCCCCCTCTAAAATTGGAAATTGAAATTGGAAATTTATCTTCATTTTCTAATTTTTTTATATTTCCAATAACCAATCTCTAATTTATTCGTTATATTCGTGAAATATTCGTTATAATTCGATTAACCAGGGAAATCAAAAACCGCCTCGCGGCGGTCAATGTAGCACCGAAAAAGCACGCTTATTACATCAACCGCTTGTGAAATAAATAGTTAATTCGATTTTTCTCATATCGTAGGTAAATTACTCTAAATAACTATGATAATTTATGAAGAGTATTTTATGTTTATTGGTTGTTTTAATTATACAGTATTTTAATTATCTGTCAAGCACTTATGCATATAACATTATCCATTCTATCAGATGAAAATTTAGCTTAAATTAAAACCGATTATTGATTATTAACAATTAATCCACAATCACGTGAATTTATATAATTTTAAACTTATCCAGCAAATCCGGATTGGTCATGTGGCTCTGGGCCATTTCCTTGGTAACCAGCTTTTCCTTGAACATTCTTTGCAAATCCTGGTCCAGGCTGACCATGCCTTCCTTTGAACTGGTTTCGATCACGGTTTTAAGCTGGGAAATCTTATTTTCCCTGATCAGGTTCGAAACCGCCGCGGTATTAAGCATAATTTCGCGCGCCGCCACCCGACCGCCCTCGATTCTGCTCATCAGTCTTTGCGACATCACCGCCGCCAGGGTCATGGAGAGCTGCATCCTCACCTGGCCCTGCTGGTGGGGCGGAAAAATGTCGATAATCCGGTCGATCGTTTGGGCGGCATTATAGGTATGGAGCGTCGCCAGCACCAGATGCCCGGTTTCGGCCAGAGTAATGGTAGTGGCGATCGTTTCCAGGTCCCGCATTTCGCCGACCATGATCACGTTCGGATCCTGCCTCAAGGCGTGCTTTAAGCCTTCCGAAAAAGACAGCATATCGGTCCCCAGTTGTCTTTGGATGATAATGCTTTTCTCCGGTTTGAATAGATATTCGACCGGGTCCTCAAGGGTGATTATATGGCAGCGGCGGTTAAGGTTGATATAATTGACCATAGCCGCGAGCGACGTCGATTTCCCGCAGCCGGTCGGGCCGGTAATCAGGATCAGGCCCTGTTTCAGGTTAAGGAGATCATAAATGATTTTCGGCATCCCGATCTCTTCCAGGTCGGGCATCTTGTCGGAAATGACCCGGGCCACCAAGCCGACATTATTCTTTTCATACAGTAAATTGACGCGAAACCGGACTTTATTATCAAGCTCGAAGCCGAAATCAAGGTCGCGCGACCCCATAAATCTCTGCTTTTGTTCGTCCGATAAAATGGAAAATATCATCTGCTCGGTCTCTTTTGCGGACAGCACCTTAGCCCCCTCCACTTCCACTAAATTCCCGTCAATCCGGATAAAGGGGGGCACCCCGGCAACAATATGCAAATCAGAGGCCCCTTTTTGGTTAGCGAAATTCAATAAATCCAATAAATTCATAAATATTTTTAATATTATTACTCTAAAATTATTATACCATAAAAAAACCCCAATGTCATTTTAACTGACATTGGGTTCTATATATACTGGCACTCAGCCGCTTATTCCGAGTTAACCGAATAACCTCTTATAAATCCTAAATTCATTACTACCAGTCTTTTTCTTCCAGGCCTTTTTCAGCGGCTACTATCTGGGCCTCTTGCTTGGAAGTGCCTTCACCGGTACTCACCAGCTCGTCATCAAGATAGAGGCCGACAACGAAAGTCTTGGCATGGTCGGGTCCGGACTCACTCAATACTTTATAATGCGGGGTGATTTTCAGTTTCTCCTGGGCGCTTTCCTGGAACCGCGATTTCGGATCGAGATACAGCCGGTTTTTTATGATATTGTCCAGTTTCGATACGATTACCTTAAGGACGAATTTACCGGATGGCTCGATCCCCTGGTCGAGATAAATCGCTCCGATCAGGGCTTCGACCGCGTTGGCCAGGATATATTGCCGGGCTTTGGAATTATTATCCTTGGATTCACCCTTGGAGAGATACAGGAATTCTTCCAGCTCGATCTCCTGCGCGATTTGCGCCAGCATTTTCGAATTGACCAGGCTGGCCCTCCAGTTAGTCAGATCGCCCTCCGGGGTTTCCGGAAAATTCTGGAATAAAAATTCGGTCACCACGATCTCGAGAACCGCATCCCCCAGGAATTCCAGCCGTTCGTTATGATGGAGGTGGAAGCTGGGATGTTCGTTCAAATAAGAACGGTGGACAACCGATTGTTTGAGTAGATCCTGGTTTTTGAATTTGACGCCGATACGCTTCTCTAAAATAGAAAAGTCTTTCATAGCCGGTAAAGAGTAAACAGTGAACAGTAAGCAGAATCGTTTCTGCGTACTCTTCGCGATTTACTTGATTTATTAATTATTTTCAGCCGGCGGCTGCTCTGCCTTAGGCTGATCTTCATCTTTTAAAATATCCTTATAGATAGCCCCCAGTACTCCGTTCACGAATTTGCCTGACGACTCTCCCCCAAAGGTTTTAGCGATCTCGATCGCTTCGTTAATCGCGACCTTAGCCGGAATTTCCTTGTCATACACCAGCTCATACACCCCGATCCTCAAAATATTCCTGTCCACGATCGTTATTTGTTCCAACGGCCATTCGGTCGCGTATTTGGTGATATAAATATCGATCTCCTTTAAATGCTTGATCACGCCGTCAATCAGATTCCTGACAAATCCATGGTCGTTAAACTTGGGGGCAAAATTCTCGAAAACCCCTTCGATATTTTTTTCCAGTTCCCCTGTTTTTTTATTATTAAAATCCCACAGGAACAGGGTCTGCATGGCGATGGTACGAGCTAAATGTCTATTTGACATAATTTAATAGAGAATCAATTAACCGATAACTTATAACCCATAACTCGCCTAAACCGTGTTAACGGTTATAAGTTATTGGTTATATTTATGATTTCTTTTTTTCCTTGATTTTTACCTTCACGGCCTCCCTGCCTTTATAAGTGCCGCAAAAACCGCAAGCCGTATGCGGTTTTACCGCGCGGCCGCATTTAGTGCATTTATTCAAAGTCACTTTTTTCAAGGCATGGTGCGATCGGCGCTGGCCAACCGAGCTGCTGGTTCTTTTCTTTTTTGGTACGGACATTTGATAATTTTAGATTTAAGATTTTCGATTTCCGAAATATTTCATTAAAATCATTAAATACTTAATTTAATAATAACAATTATTAGTATAACTTAATTATATTCTTTTGGTCAAGCACGGTAGTTTTGTCCGTTTATTCAGCGTTTATGAAATAAACATGGCATCTCCGTAGCTATAAAACCGGTAATTATTTTTTATAGCATATTTATAGGCTTTGTCAATATTCTTTTTGCCCGCGAACGCGCTCACTAGCATCAAGAGGGTCGACTTGGGCAAATGGAAATTCGTTATCATCGCATCCACGATCTTGAACCTATAGCCGGGATAAATGAAAATATCGACCCAGCCTCGGAAGGCAGAAAGAGGTTCGACCTCCAATTTGGAGGTCGAACCTCTTTCTGCCATAGACACCGCTTCCAGAGTTCGTACGCTCGTAGTTCCGACGGCGATTATGCGCCTGCCTTCCTGTTTCGCTTTTATTATCCGCGTTAACACGCTTTCTTTCACCTCTACATATTCCGCGTGCATTTTATGTTTTTTAATATCATCGACTTTTACGGGAGCGAATGTCCCCAGGCCGACATGCAAAGTAATATACTCGATCTGTACTCCCTTGCTTCTGAGAATGTTGAGCAGTTTAGGAGTGAAATGAAATCCGGCTGTCGGTGCCGCCACCGACCCCGCTTTTTTATCGTCAGCATACACCGTCTGGTATCTTATCCTGTCGTCTGCAGTCTGTTTTTTATTTACTGTTCTTTTGATATACGGCGGCAGCGGAGTTTTACCGATCTTCTCCACGATATCCATAAACGCTTTCCCGCCCTGATTGAATCTTACTTCCCAGGTACCGTCATTATTGTCTTTAGTAACTTTACCTTCCAGCCCACGTCCAAAGTCAACCGCTAAACCGATCTTTCTCCTCTGCCCGCCGATCAGGCATTGCCAGACATTAGCGCGGATTTTTTTCAGTAAAAAAACTTCCACTTTCCCTCCGGTTTCCTTGCGTTTGCCGGGCAAGCGGGCGGGAAAAACTTTCGAATTATTCAAAACCAAAACATCGCCCTTATTTAAATAATCAACAATATTATAAAAATGCTTATTTTCAATTTTTATACCTATAATCGCATGTCCCGCATTCGCATTTGCGGGTCGCCGAAGGCGAAGACATAATAACCGCGAGTGGTCCCGCGGTCGCATCGGTTCCTGGGCAATCGATTCTTTCGGTAAATAATAATCGAAATCCATAAGTTCCATAAAATAATTCGTGGCTATTAGCGATCAATCAGTAGCCATTTGTTTTTATAACTTCTTATCTAGCGCCTCCTGCAGTCTTTGTCCGCTTTCTTCCTGGCCGGTCTGGACTTCGTTCTTATATTTAGCCTTGGAAATCTCCGCGAGCTTGATGATCGTATCCCTGACCCGGTCCGGGTGCGGGACGTCGTAAAAATTGAATCTTTCTTTCGTACCCGCCGTCTGGATAAAGACGTTGCCGTAACTAAGTACGGTCGGTATGAACCCGCGCATTTCGCTGGTCACGTCCTGGATGCGGTAAAGCCTTTGCTCGGAAATGATCCGATCGAAAAAACCCTTTTGTTCGACATCGATAATACGCTCGTTGGTTACGAGCCACACGTCCAGATAATAATCGATGAAGGAAAAAAAAGAAAACAGCCAAATGAATAAATAATATGCGCTCACGCCGAGCATTACCAGGGGCAAACCGATTTCTCCCATGATCTCATCGGGAAATATCGGAGTTAAAACCGCCAATAATACTACCGGTAAAATCATCAATCCGACATTGAATAAAAGCCTTTTCATTAAAATGAATATATCCCGCCTGACGATTTTAATCACTTTTTCCCCCGGTAAATGGTTGGGTAATCGATAAATTGATAACATAAATATTTATTAACGGAATAACTGGCTGGGATTGACGAGATTGCCGAATACCGTCACTTCCCTGGCCCAGTCGATCTGGCTTAAATAATTATAGGATATCATCAGGATCAGAATGGTAACCACGATAAAAACCAGGGTAGTTAAGATGGTGGTGAAATTTTTAAATCCAAAACGCAGGATATGGTAAAGCGCGACCATCATCATTAAGGCCCAAATAATGAGGAAAATGAAATATGGGATCAAGAACACCGAGAGAGGAAAACTCATGGAGAAGTTGATTAGTTGATTAATTACTTAGTTAATTAGGAGCGATCTGTAATTTCGCGTAAATATTTTATAATTATCCCAATTAACTAATTAACTAATCACTAATCACTAATCAACTTATCCTGTCCCTTTCTTTCCCGGCCCAGGTGGCGAAAACCGCTATCGGTGACGACCCGGCCGCGGGGCGAGCGGTCGAGGAAGCCGAGCTGCATCAGGTACGGTTCGTAGATTTCTTCGATCGTGGCCATATCTTCGCCGGTAGCCGCGGCAATCGCCGATAACCCTACCGGCCCCCCGCTGAATTTTTCGATGATCACTTCCATTATTTTACGGTCGATCCAATCCAGCCCCAGCTCATCCACTTCCAGCATGCCGAAAGCGGCGGAACATAATTCGCTGCTAACGTCGCCATCGCCTTTAACCGCGCAGTAGTCCCTGACCCGCTTCAATAACCGGTTAGCCACGCGCGGTGTGCGGCGCGACCGCCGGGCGATTTCACGGGCGGAGGATTCGCTTAATTTTACGTTGAGAATCTTCGCGCTCCGGTTAAGTATTACGGTGATATCGTCATGCTCGTAATAATTAAGGTGGTATATATGCCCGAAGCGGTCGCGCAAAGGCGGCGACAGGAGGCTCGCCTTGGTGGTAGCGCCGATAATGGTAAACCGGGGCAGATCGATCCGCAGCGTCCGGGCCGACGGCCCTTTGCCGATAATGATATCCAGGGCATAATCCTCCATGGCCGGATACAAAATCTCTTCGATCACCCGGTTAAGGCGGTGAATCTCGTCGATAAACAGGATATCCCCTTCGCTTAGATTAGTCAGGATAGCGGCCAGGTCACCGCTTTTTTCGATCGCCGGGCCGGAGGTTATCCGGATCTGCGACCCCAGCTCATTCGCGATAATATGCGCTAAGGTGGTTTTACCGAGCCCGGGAGCGCCGTAAAGCAGTACATGTTCGATCGGCTCACCCCGCTGTTTGGCCGCCTGCATGCTGATTTCCAGGTTATCTTTCACTTTTTCCTGCCCGACATATTCCTCCATCCGTTTCGGCCGCAAAGTAACATCAAGACCTTTATCATCATCAGTCTCTTTAGGCGTGATTATTCGTTTTTCGTCCTCCGCCGCCTCAGCGTAAGCGGATTGATCGATATCACTCATATAATAATTTTAGCTTTAAAGCTTAATTTCCGCAAATATAATTATTGGTATATTCGCGATTCGCGCCATTCGCTTCATATTATTTGTCATCATATCTTCTTTTCTTCACGAAATCCCCTCCCAGCGCTTTTTTTACGATCGTCTTGGTTTCATCGGAAAAATCCGAATTGAGTATCCAATTCAAAAATTTCGGGTCATCCCGGGCAACCTGCGCCAGGGGTTTATCCATATATTTGGAAAAACAGAAATAGGCTTCCCCGTCTTTCCAATAGAATTTACGGGCGTTATCGACATAAATTTCTTCCCCGAAATTCTCGTGTACCACCTTTAAAAAATCCCGGTCACGCGCTTCACCGTATTTTTCCAGTTGTTTCAATAAAATTTCCGACGATGCCTCAAGGTCGATTTCGGCATTATGCGGCAATTTGAATCTTTTTTTCAGATAATATTCATAGGTGGCCCCGAGCGAACGCGGCACCATTGTCTGAAAAATCACCCGGGTATCGATTACGCTGGCCGAGGAGTATTCGAAATCTACCCCGCAGCGGATAAACTCCCGCCTTAGGATCGGCAGATCGAAGCTGAGTACGTTATGCCCGCCATAGTAGCAATTATTGAACAAGTCCCACAGTTCATTGCATTTATCGCGGAATTTAGGCATGCCTTTAACGTCCCGGCTTCTGATGCCGTGGACCTGGACCGCCTCCGGGGTAATCGGTATTTCCGGATCGAACATGATGATATCTTTCTTGATGCGACCGTTCTCCTGGATTTTGGCATAAGCCAGCTGGATGATCTTGTCCCGGCTGATTACCAGTCCGGTAGTTTCGATATCGAAAATAATTAACGGTTTGTCCAAATCCAACAACCGGGCGATCTTTTTGAATTTGTCGGCCGCTAACAACATGTGCACCCGGCAGGAATCGAACCTGCATCACAAGTTCCGGAAACTTGCGTCCTATCCGTTGAACGACGGGTGCAAATTAATCATGGAGGGACAAGCCTGCATCACCCCGGTCGCACCGGGGCGTCCTATCCGTTGTCAGCCTAAGGCTGATTAGTTTTAGGCTGAAACGACGGGTGCAATGTGGCAATTAACCGCATCTTTGCGCGCTTCGGCGGACTCTGTCCGCCGAAGCGCGCTATAGCGCGCGAAGGCGGAGAGGGGGAGATTCGAACTCCCGGTACGCGTGAACGTACATCGCTTTTCGAGAGCGACGCCTTCAACCACTCGAGCCACCTCTCCTGATTGATATTATTTTTTTGATCGGGCCGACACTCCTCAATCACTATATTCACAGAATCCTGTCTTTATCGACCTGCAGCCAATCACCTTCTTTTAAATCGCCCAGCTGCATTTTTCCTATCCGAGTCCGCTTTAAATCGCTTACTCGCAAACCCAATACTTTGAACATCCGCCTAATCTGCCGCTTCTTCCCCTCGGTGAGGACTATCCGGAATTTATTTTCCCCCAAATACCGGACACGTTTTACCCGCACGACTCCGTCGCCCGCGCCAATATCGACCCCATCCAATAATTTTTTTACCGTCCTGCTTACTTCGAACTTCTGACTGCGAATTTCTATTTCATATTCCTTCTCATGTTCATATCTTGGATGAGTCAGTCTTTCCGCTAGCATTCCGTCATTAGTTAATAGCACTAATCCGCGGCTATCCTTATCGAGGCGTCCGGCTACGAATAGCCGTTCCTCAGTATCTATCAGCTCGAATATGTTCTTTTCATTGCTGAATTTGCGGTTCGTACATACATAGCCTTTCGGCTTATTCAATATAATATAAATACGGCTTTTTGCCAAATTTAATTTTTTACCGTCAATAAAAATCTCGTCATCTTTCCCCACTCGCATACCGAGAACGGCCTTCTCATTATTAACCGATACCTTGCCGTTTTTAATGGATTCCTCGGCTTTTCGCCGGGAACAGTAGCCGCTGTCGGCTATGAATTTTTGTAAAACTGTTTTCATTTTTTTACCACCACTTTTTCGTTATCCCCCAAACTAATCAAACTCATCATAGCAATAAACAGCCAGAACATAACCGCCAGATCATTCTTGAAATACGGTACATCCACGATCCCGTGCACCACCATCACCACCATCGCCCCCGCCAATCCCAAAAGTATATAATTGAACCTTTTATTTTCCAAATTTCCAATTTCCAATTTCCAATTTCTATTGATATTTTTAAAACAAGTAATAAAAAATTTTATTATTATCCAGATAAAAAGCAGGGAACCAAAAATACCCAGTTCCGTCCAATAGTTCAGAAGAAAACTATGTGGATACATATAGACTTCGACCGGCTGCCAGTGCTCGGCTTTGTATTTCTCGTCGAACCAGACGATCTTCCTGCGGAAATCCGGATCATTTTCGAAATTATAAAAAATCCCCGGCTGATGGAAAGGCGCTATCGCCTCCCGGTAATTATCCAGTCCGGTGCCGAACAGGAATCGGACCGGTGAAGTCGTCATCATCGCCCAGGTTTCCCGCCACTGCTGCTTCCTGATCTCGCCCGAAAGGTCCTTAAGCATCAGCTTATCGAGCGCATAATCCAAATATTTATTGCCGGTATCGGGATAATAATACGGCGGATACACGTTTAAAGCGATCAGCGGATAGACAAGCGCTGTCGCCATAACTATAACAAATATGCCCGCCCCAATTTTCATTATCACCGGACGTTTTAATAATTTACAACAAATCAAATAACCGACGAAAAATAATAATGCCACACCAATCCCGGCCAAAGCCCCTTCGGATTTTGCTAAAAAAATTGATAAAATGGAAAAAAATATTACTAACACTATAAACCAATTCTTAAAATCTTTAATTCGAAATTCGAAATTCGAAATTCGAAAATTTTCAAGCCACCAACCTAACATAAGCAATACTATCGGCCCCAAATACAGCCCCAACGCGTTCGGATATGGATACACGCCCGTAACCCGCGGCCAAAACGCCGCCACCGCCAGCTGCCCGGTTAGTCTCTGATAAACCGCCACTAGTGACACTACCAGCGCCGACAACGCCAACGGCCACAGTATCTTATTTAGGAGGTCTGACCACGGGTACCCATGGTCAGACCTCCTAAATACGTTTTTAACCAAAATAAACACCAGCACCGGTTCGAAAAAATACGCTTTCCAGATCCCCAAGGCGCTTTCGCTGAAGCCAGCCACCGCCACCGCTACGAACGATATCAATAACAGTAAAATAATCTCCCAGCGCCAGGGATAAGGCAGGCGCTGTTGGCGGTTCGCTTTCACGTCCTGCCAGCTATATTTACCGCCGATAAAATTGAAAAATTTCGTATGCCGGATTACCCAGACAGAGGAGCTAACCAATATCATCAGCTCAAGCACTGTAATCGGAATTCCCGAAACCTGAAACCGGATCAAATAAGTCGGCAATCCAAATATCAAAAGCATCACCGCCCAATCAATACGCTTATAAGCTAAAATGATATATGCAAAAGTAAATACAATAATCAAATACTCCATTCTCTTTAAATGCGTTATTAGTTATGGGTTATGGGTTATGAGTTATATTTTATTATTCGTTTATTCGCGATTCGCGTCATTTGCATCATTAGACTCATACTATTAACATATACTATCCTGTACAAATCAAACTCACACCGATTCCCTTTTGCAGCAGCACCCCGCCGCCCAATTCTTCTTTCATGATTTTCGGATAGGTAGCCGACAGGAACAATACGATCAAGATCAAAAACGCGTATTGTACTCCCTGCAGGGCGTTGATCATGGCGACGCTGCCCAGGCTGATCGCCCAGTTGAGCATAATGAAAGCCAGCGCGGCCATGATCCTTACGCCCAGGAAAAATTTCAGATTGCCCGGCGTGCGGGCATGCTGCCGGTGCCTGGCGATCCGCCGGCGCCATTCCGGCACGAACAAGATCATAATCACGCCGATAAACGTCCCCAACCTAGACCAAACGAATCCGCCGATGAACGGCTGGGATGAATAAATATATTTAATCAGCACGTAGTAAGCCGCGAAAAAAAAGGCGGACACGACCGAATTCAGAAACAGCCGGCGGGTGGGGCGGTAATGCGCGTGTATCGGTCCGGCAATATCTCCGAAAATCGCCCGCAAACGGCCGCCGATCTCGCCCAGAATATAAAAACGGGTGCTTTTTACCGAAACCAGGATCCCGCCGTTAATTAAAATAATAAACGCGAACAACTGCCGTTCGCTTAAAACCGCTCCCAGAAAAATATACGACAGGATAAAACTGAAAATCGGCACCAGCGCCCCCACGATCGGCACTACCCGGGTGGCTTCGCTCTGGTGCAGCGCCTTATACCAGAAAATCAAAGTAAAGAGAAACAGCATCCCGGCCGCGATATCGATTGCCAGTTCCCTCAAGGTCGGGGTCCAGGGCGCGAACACTAACAGGATAAAATTGAATATGCTCCAAATCCCGACATAAAACGCATAAGTGACTGACGAGTGGATTTTTTTCGACAATAAAAATTTGTCGGCGACATAAACGCCGGCATTGATCAAATACGAGATGATAGCGACGACTAACCACATAAAACCCACGAATTTACAAATTATTATACAAATTTACAAATATACTAATAGTTTATTGACTATTCGCGAATTTGTAAATTTGTATTTTGATTCGTATATTCGTGGGTAATCATCGTTTGTCTACTTCAACGGCATTGTTTTTACATATTTCCCGATAGACATTCGCGCTGGGGCGCTTAGAGCGCCAGAAGGTTTCCCGGTCCACGCGATAGAGGCCGAATTTAGGGCCGTAGCCATAGGCCCATTCGAAATTATCGAGGAGCGACCAGTGGAAATAACCGCGCACATCCGCCCCCTCCCTCAGCGCAGACTGGACATTTCTTAATGTTTCCCTGATAAAATCCGCCCGATGATTATCTTCGGAGTCGGCAGTCCCGTTTTCCGTTATCAATATCGGTAATCCATACCGCCCTAATTTTTTTATCATAAAATAAATGCCTTCCGGAAAAACTTCCCAACCCATCTCATTCACTGACTTTTTCTGATTCCGCTTAAAGGGCGGGTACCAGACGATCCGGTTCATTTTATATGTATTCAGTCCGATAAAATCCATGGAATCCTTGATTTTATTCAAAAACATGAAAATTCCGAAATAATCGGTTAATTTAGCGACGGCCCACTCGACCGGACACCAGCGGCGGGCCGGCATATTGTAGTTGGCCAGCATGGTGACGCTCGATAAGCTGTCGGGAAAATGGTCGTGGATGATATCGTACGCCCGGTTATTCGCCTCCGCCAGATTGTTAACCGCCTTAATCGCCTTGATTACCTTGAATTTTCCGCCCGGCGGGAATTTCCCGGTCAAATAGCCGAACCCGACCGGCACCAGCGGTTCGTTCAGGGTCACCCAATAATCGACATATGTCCCTAATTCTTTAACGACCACTGCGACATATTTCAAATAATCTTCGACTGTTTTGCGGCTGGCCCATCCGCCCTGATCACGGACCCAGGCCGGATTGGTCCAGTGCCAAAGCGTCAATACGATTTTAAAACCATGCTTTTTGGCCGCTTCTATCCGCTCCCGATAATGCTTGACCGCTGCCACGTCCCAAACTCCCGCTTTCGGTTCTACCCGCGACCATTCGATTCCCAGCCGAATCGCGTTATTATTGAGTTTCCCGGCCAATTCTAAATCCTCCGCAAACCGGTTATAGGAATCGCAGGCCTGTCCGCAGATAAACTCTCCCGGCGCCTGTCCCATTTTTTTTAAATAAGCGGACCGGTCAGCTGACTGCTCCCACTCGCTCCAGTCGTTATGGTTTCCCCCTTCGATCTGGTATGCCGATGTAGCCGTACCCCATAAAAACCCTTCGGGAAATTCCAGGGTAATTTTTTTGGTTTCCGGCAAGCTTCGCTTCCGCTCTTCAGGTTTTGCGATTTCCGTTTCCGGCCTGGCGATCAGTTGCTCTGGTTTCGCATTCATTTCTTTATTTACCGGTGCTTGCGCTTGCGCCGGCAGGCTGGCGGAATTAGCTTCTACATTATCTGCGTCCATCCGTTTTTTCTGCGGCTCGGTTTTCGATTCGACCGATTGTACCGCCGCCTTCAGCTTTTGCATAGCATCATCTTTTACGCTTTCATTTTCGCTGTCAGTGCCAACCGGGGTATTTATGCCGGTAGGCAACTGCTTATCCTTATGCGCCGGCATAGTTGTTTTCACCAGCTTCCGGCCGCTGCGTTCGACCTGGAACCGACGGTAGGTGTAGTCCTCAGAGCCCGGCCAGCGTCCCTGGAGGTCGTAGAAGCTCTCGTGGTAATAGATCACCTCCGGAGCTTCGTAACCGTCGAGTGCGGCCGGCCAGG
>CAZYKS010000002.1:0-12527 GCA_964648375.1 uncultured Gammaproteobacteria bacterium
TTTATTTTTATAATTGAGAGCTTCGTCCAGGGTTGGATATTTTTTTTGAATATCGTCTAATTCATCAATTAAGGGCAGTAAAACGTTAATTTTTTTATCAACTTGAGTATTAACAGAAAAATAATTATTGTATTCTTTATATAAAGCCCGACATTTTATACAGTTGCTCAAACCGGCGGCATTAACATTGGCTTTAGGGTTTTTTTGGCAGATGGAAACTGTCTCGTAATATTTTTTTTCTTGAGCTTTCGCATATTTTTGTTTTTTGAGTAAAGTGCTTTTTAAATTTTTCCAATTAGTCTTTCCCTTGATGCGTTTAAAAACATCTGACACGGAGATGTCTCTTGTTTTTTCTAAATCTTCTCTTATCTTTTCCCATTTTTCACTAAATCGTTTTTCTATTTTTTTTATTTTTGCTTCGCTCATATCTCCATCTAAAAAAAGCGAAACAATTTCTTTCTGATCTGTTTCCAGCTGACGCAATAAATCATCCGCGCTGGGAATTCCGTAATCGCCGTTCATATTCTCTTTATAGGCCAAATCGATAGCGGCCCTTTGGGTTTCTATTAAGTTTTTTGCACTTGCGAATTGTCCCGCGATTACATTTTTTAAAACAGAAATTTTTGCGTAATTAGCTTTTTCTTGATATTTTTTCCATTCGGTGTTATATTTTTGCGTCTTTAAATTTTCTATCTGTTCGTTAATATCACTAAAGTCGCTATATAGTTCCCTTATTTCTTTTTCTTTGGCCGCGCCTTTTTCCTCCATTAATTCGTTGATTTCTACTTTTTCTTCTTCGGCGATCTTTTCGTACTTAGCTCGCAGCCTGGCCTCAACTGCCTTACTTTCGGCTTCGCCTCGGGCCTCGCCTCTTTGTTTTCCAATCTCCTGGAGTTTCTCTATATCTGGATTTTCCTCCCCGCCGTACTCGGCCATAATTTCTTTTTCTATTTCCGCTTGCAGGCGAGTTTGAATATTCGCCTGTTCTTGTTCGGCTTCTGCCCTGATTAATTTTTCGTAATCGGCTTTTTTCTCGGCTACTATTTTATCGGCTTCATCATTTAATTCTTTTTCATACTTTGATCTTAATTCATCAGCCTTGCTTTTTACTTGTTCTTCTATCTGGAAGTTTATATTAGCCAGTAAATTATTTTTTAAATCGGCTTTAATTTCTTCAGCTTCGGTTTTAAATTCATCAGTTAATTTTTCCGCGGCCGGCAAGGTGTCCGCGGCGCAGAGAGCGTCTATTTTTTCTCTTAATTTTTTCGCAGATATTGAGGTTTCTTCAAAGTTCAGCTTGATACCCAATTCTTGTAATCTGTCTAATGACTGGTTAAGGACTTCATCCAAGGCTTCAACGCTCGCGATCGCTTCACCGCCCTTAGATCGTGCTTCAAGGCAGAATATTTCTATTAAATCTTTTTCTTCTACCGAATCTTTAACGGTTTCAGGAATATTTATATTATAACCTTCCTCGCCGCTCACGTTTTCGTCGGAAGATTGCGAAGAAATTATCGGCGCCGCGTGCGCGACCGTATACACGAACGTAAAAATAAAAAAACATATTAAGAATTTTTTCATATATAGTTTATTATTATTTTAAATAAGTTTTAAGATATTTAAATCCTAGCTTAACTATATTATATCATTTTTATTATAATATAAAAATTTTTGTTAAAATACTTTACCTTTCTTTTTCAATTCTCGAATTATTTATCGAAAAATCCTCGGATAATGTTTTAAAACTAAATTTCAGATAAGAACTAGTATGTTAGCCAGTGGTTGGCCGAGTAACGCGGCTGACTGCCTTGAGAGAAGGGATAAATTTTAATATAGCCTGGGAGAGTTGATCGAAAAAATCGGCTGGTTGTAGTTTTTAGGAAATTGGTTTCTATTCGATCAAAGCCTAACCAAAAACCCGCTCATTAGCGGGTTTTTGGTAAATTGTACTAGTGGAAAAGATTGTACTAAGCGTTGTTATGGGTGGCTATCGGGAATCGAACCCGAATCACCGGCGCCACAAGCCGATGTTCTAACCGTTGAACTATAGCCACCATATTTAACCGCGATTATTGCGGGTATAATTTTAACCTAAGGACTTTTATGATTATCTTGACCGGTCGGGCAATTACTATCTTAGGCTAAAACCATAGCCGCTATAGACGCGTTTATTTTTAAGTATTGATTTTATCTTCTTCTTTTTCTTTATTTTTTCTCCTGTCTATCATTTCCTTCATAGTAATGTAGCGGATATAAATAAAGGCGGCCGCGAGCATTATGGCCGCGATAATAATAAGCCAGCCGATATGCAGAATCGCGCCCAGCACCCCGGCAATAATCGCGCCCCAAACGAATACAATTTTAAATAAATTGTTCTGGTTATTCTTCATCTAAACTTATTTAAACCGTATATATATAAATTCTCTCGTCTTTTTGCTCCGGAATATCTATCTTCTTCTCTGGTTCCCATCCCGGAATCGAAAACATATAGCTAATTATCCGCGTTCCTGGCCGGCATTCCTGCTCGAACTTGGCTTTAAGCCTCTTCATGGTATTTATATTCAGATAACAGTAAATTAAATCCGCGTTTCGGATATCGGTTTTAAATATATCTTCCCGTTTAATTTCAATTTTACTTTTGCTTATTGCGGTTTGCATCCGGGACAGGCAATAAGGCAAAAGCGAATATTCGATACCGACTAGTTCGGCCGTCGGGAAATTTTCCTCTATCGCTCTAAGGAAACCGGCCCGGCCGCTGCCTAGTTCGTATACCCGGGCTCTGTCATTTAAATTCAACTCTTTTAAAATCGCTTTAATGACATAAGGCCGGGACGAGATAAAGGGGGCAAAGCCGCGGAAAGTCAGGTTGTAGAACTGGACCGCGAAAAACAAGAACAAAAAAGCCAGAAAAAGAATTAGAATGATTAAAATTACGAAACTGCCCATAAATTTAAATTAGATAGGTGCCGCGGGCCGGAATCGAACCGGCACGGAAATAAATCCACAACATTTTAAGTGTTGCGTGTCTACCAATTCCACCACCGCGGCCAAATTTTATTTTCTATTCCTTCCCCGATGAGTCGGTTTTAGGCTATGGCAATTCGGGCAAAGCACCCTTAAGTTTTCGATGCGATTATCCCGGCTGTTGCCGTTGATATGGTCAAGCTCCAGCGGAATCCGGCCGTCTTCGGAAACTTTACACCAGCCGCACTCCTCGCAGTTTTGTTTTTTTAACCCGGCTTTGAATAATCTTTTTTTAAGTTTATAACTCTGGAAGCGGCTGTTTTTAACGAGAATTTTTTCTAACGGTATCCGCGGAGAATCGAATCCGCTTAGCCCTTTTTTCCAGCCCCGTCCTTTATAGTGATCGAAGTCGAGACCCAGCTCTTCAATATATTTTTTTATCTGGCTGTAATTACCACCCGCTTCTTTTAGTCCTAATTTTTTAAGCACCTGCCTGTAGCTTGAGGACGATTTTACCGCTTTTTTTAGAGACTCGACGTCCCATTTTCTTTTTCTCATGTCTGAATTATATCATAACAGTAAACGTATAGGAAGTTCTTAAAAACACGTATTCCGTTTAATCGGTTTTTTAATAGTGTAAAAAGTTATCTGAAACAGGATTTTTAAAAAAGCAGACTTGCCAATGAATTAGCAAGCTCAAAAAAATTATATCCTATTTTATCGGTTTTGGCAAGTATGATTAGCATAAAAAGAATTAATAATATGAGGATTAAAAAATTTAAAAATAAACAAGCCTTTTTATCAAGAATATAAAGGCTTGTCTATTGGGCATGCTTAAAATCTGAAATCGAAAATTCCGCAATCTAAAATTACCTGGTGGAGATGAGGGGAATCGAACCCCTGTCTAGCAAGTTTAGAAAGGCATATTTACAAGATTAGACCGGTTTAAGATCTTACTGCTAATGTTAAAACCAGACAAAATCAGTAGCAGCCAGCTCCCTTGGTTTCGGCGTGCGAGCGGGAACGGTTCGTGCGCCTAGCCTAATGATATGACACCCGCGGTCGGCTATTAGGCGTTGCCGGACGGATGGCTGAGCGCTTGTTTAAGCGACAGCGGGAACTAAAGCCGGAACGCGGAAAGCGTTTTTGACTTTAGCCAGTACATTGTTTGCACTTAAGTTTAACCAGCCGGGATTTACGTGGCCTGCTGGCGGGCACGTCCTGAATGCGTTTTCGTTATGCTTACTATCGATGCCTGGCATCCCCATGTTATCCCGCTTCGCGGGACCCGCAACTACGAATGCGGGACATGCGAATTATATTTAAATATTTCTTTTTGTTAAAGTTCGTACTTTCCTGTCCAAATCGCGCTTTTTGATCGCCTCGCGTTTGTCGACCTTCTTTTTCCCCTTGCCTAATCCGAATTCGAGCTTTATAAGGCCGCGTTTAGTGTATAACTTTATCGCTACCAATGTCAAGCCTTGCTCCTGCTTTTTCCCGATCAAACGGCTGATTTGGCGCTTATGCAGGAGCAATTTACGCGGACGGGTAGGATCGTACGTTTTTATTGTAGCTGCTTTTTTGTATAATGGAATATGGGCGTTGGTTAAATATAGTTCCGGTAGAGCCTTTCCCTGAGAACGTTTGCTTGTAACGAAAGCGCCTTTTAAGCTGGCGTGCTGGGTTTTTAAGGCTTTAACTTCATAGCCGAATAAAACCAGCCCGGCTTCGAACGTTTCCAGGATGTCATAATCGAAATTTGCTCGTTTGTTTATGGCTAAGGTAGGCATAATTTATTAGTAAGCAGTAAACAGTAAGCAGTAAACAGATAATAACAATTGGATTAGTATAATATAATTTTAGCATTAAAGCAACGCCCTTGCCAAAAATTAATGTTTAATGTATACTATTTTTAGTTAAGAGCTTTTTTCTTAACTGTTTTTATTACGAAATCCCTTTGGCAGAGTTAGCGGGTTTGCCCGCCGAAGCTCCGCCAAGGCGGAGCGCAGGCGGGTATGGTATAGTGGCTATTACACTACCTTGCCAAGGTAGAGAGACGAGTTCAATTCTCGTTACCCGCTCCATCCTACGCTAAAGCTTCGGATGGCAAGCCATTTGAAGATAGCGTGAGAATAAGTTTTTCTAATTCATCCGCTCTAGCCTTGGCAAAGGCGGATTGCCCGCTCAAAAATAGAGTACCGGCGGTATATACGCAATCGATTAATCCGAATACCCGAGCCTATTTTAATACAACGAATAGAATTAATTCGAATAGATCTGGTTATTTATATTTAGCATTATCAGATTGATTATGCAATTCGGGTATTAGCCAGTCGCGGCTTTCGGACAGCGTTTGTCGGTTCGGATTAATTACAAATCATAATCATGCATTAATATCCTATGAGACGAACCTGGCGCAAGGCCAAACCGAAGAGTGAAAAGCGATTCCGGGCGAACGAAATGATCCGCATCCCGGAAGTTTTTTTAATTGACGAGAACGGGGAGAAAATCGGGGTGATGCCGACCGCGAAAGCCCTGGCGCAGGCACGGGAAGCCGGGCTGGATTTGGTCGAGGTCAATCCGACCGCCCGCCCCTCGATCGTTAAGATTATGGATTACGGGCAGTTCAAGTACGAACGGGAAAAAAAGGTGCAGAAACAAAAAGCCCAGCAAAAAAAGATCGACACCAAGGGCATCCGTTTGTCGGTCCGGATCTCTACCCATGATTTCAACTTCCGGCTGGAACAGGCGAAAAAATTCCTTAGCCGCGGCGATAAACTTAAACTTGAACTGGTACTTAAAGGCCGGGAACGCCAGCATCCGGGCAAAGCGGTGGAAACTATCAATAATTTTATCGCGGAATTAGAGGCGGAACCGGATTTTAACCTAATCAGAGAGCAGGACTTGACAAGACAGGGGGGAAGGTTTAATATTATTCTTGTAAACAAAAAGTAAATCTATCCATACTTTTCAGGTTTAAACCTGTTTTTTTATTTAATTATAATGCGAATATTGCGAATTGTATGCGATTACCGCAAATAAATTAATGCCGGTAACTTACATCTTTTTCAATTCCTAGTATTCGCATATTATTCGTAGATTCGCATTATATTATGCCTAAGATAAAAACACACAAAGCGACAGCTAAAAGATTCACGATAACCAAAAAAGATAAACTGAAACAACGGAAAGCCGGACAGGACCATTTCAATGCCCGGGAATCAGGCAATACCAAGCGCAGTAAACGCCGGGATATCAGCACCGATAACAGCCTGAAAAAAACCGTTAAACAGCTGATGCCTTATAATTAGTAAATTAGGGATTAGTTGATTAGTGATTAGGGACGATTTTTAAAATATCCCCAATTAACTGATTAACTGATTAACTAAAATATGCCAAGAGTAAAACGCGGTACTAGCCATGTAAAAAAAAGGAATAAGCTTTTAAAAGAAGCCAAGGGTTATAAGTGGGGCAGGAAGAAATCGGTGAAACAGGCCAAGGAAGCGGTTGTTAAGGCGGGAGCGCATGCTTACCGCGACCGGCGTAAAAAAAAGCGCGTTAACCGGGCGCTGTGGCAGATCAAGATAAACGCATTTACGCGCGAATATGACCTAAGCTATTCTAACTTCATAAATCTACTCAAAAAAAATAAAATCGAGCTGGACCGTAAGATTTTATCGGATTTAGCCGTCAATAATAAAAAAGTCCTGGCCGGAATAATTAATGAAATCAAGTTGAAAAAATAAATAGTGCTTTTACTCCTATATTTGACATTTTTTAATATTCGTGATATAACAACTAAGTAAGTTATAACTTCTTGCCTGAAATAGATTCTATGAATATCTATATCATAATACAGACTATAATCGCAATTTTGCTCATGTTTACGATATTGTTCCAGAACCGCGGCACCGGCTTATCCGGAGTTTTCGGCGGGTCAGGCAACGTATACCGGACCAAGCGGGGGGTCGAAAAAACTTTATTTAACGCCACTATTGTTCTGGCAGTGTTGTTTTTTCTCGTGTCCTTGGCCACGCTGATCATGCCTTAATAATACTCGGCGGTGAATGTATCGAATCTAGAGAAAAATTTGTGGACTCATCAAATAATGACAAACAAACCGAGCCAAACAGTAAGCAGCGACTGTTTATTAAGGGTAACCGGATTTTCGGAAAGCTACGCCTAAGCCGGAGCGGTTTTTCCAAAGACGGCCAAAAGCAGACGGAACTGGATAAAAAACTGGTATATTCATTGGCGAAATCGCGCATTCCCAACCTCACTCAACTAAAATATATCAAACGATTCTTAAGTCCGCGCGAGCGCTGGATCCTGCGGGTCAGTTTTACCGTATTATTTTTGAGTGCCGCCGTTCTGGCCGCTGATTTTTATACGACTAACCTGAAGGAGGTGCCGATTACGGGCGGAACCTATGTTGAAGGCCTGATCGGATCGCCGAAATATATAAACCCTTTATATGCGAGCGTCAGTGACGTAGACCGCGATCTCAGTTCTCTGGTTTATTCCTCGCTCTTTAAGCGCGATGCGAACGGCAAGCTTAAAAACGATCTAGCCGTCAGTTATGATGTCAGCGAAGACGGTAAAACCTATACTATCAAGATCAAAGACAATGCCCATTGGCATGATGGCAGCCCGCTTACGGTTGATGACATCCTATATACATTCAGTTTAATCACGGATAGCGACTATAAATCACCCTTAAGGAACAGCTTCCAGGGGGTCACAGCTAAAAAAAGCGATGAAGGAACGATCCAGTTCACTTTAAGTGAGCCCTATGCCGCCTTTTTGGAATTATTGACATT
Source organism: uncultured Gammaproteobacteria bacterium (assembly GCA_964648375.1). Taxonomy (GTDB): domain Bacteria; phylum Patescibacteriota; class Patescibacteriia; order Patescibacteriales; family UM-FILTER-48-10; genus CAZYKS01. The sequence continues at coordinate 7,785 of CAZYKS010000002.1, forward strand.
CGGGATCCTGCCCCGGGAGATTTGGTACCAGATTCCACCGGAAACCGCCAGCCTGGCCGAACTTAACCTGAAACCGATCGGTTCAGGCCCCTACGAATTCAAATCATTGGTAAAGGATAAAAACGGCTCTATCCGCGAATATCATCTGGTCTATAACAGCGATTATTATAATAAGCCGCCTTATATCGAAAATTTAACCTTTAAATTTTATCCTAATTTCGAGGAAGCCCTGGCGGCGCTTAACAGCCAGCAGATCGAGGGCATCAGTTATCTGCCCAGCAACATGAAGGACTCGCTCACCTCGACTTATTCGTTGGATACCCATGAGCTCAATTTGCCGCAGTTAACCGCGATTTTTTTCAACCAAAAGAACAATCCGGCCCTGGCCGCCAAAGAGGTAAGGCAGGCGCTGGCGTATGCGATTAACAAGAACGGTATTATCGATAATATCTTAAAGGGCGAAGCCCGGGCGGTAGATTCTCCAATCCTGCCCGACAGTTTCGCCTATGACCAGGACGTAAAAAAATACCAATATGATCCGGAACAGGCGGCCGCGCTTCTGGAGCAGGCCGGATGGAAAAATTTTACCATCACCGAAGAAGAAACCGCCAAGAGCCAGGGGCTGCTAGAAGACCGGAATGAAGCGGTCAGGAACATGGCCGAAACCGTGACTACGCTGGGACCGGGGATCTGGCGCCGGAAAGACGACCAGTTCCTGATGATTTCCCTGACCACAGTAGCGCGGGAGGACAACGCCGCTATCATCGATGCGGTCAAATCGGACTGGGAAAAAGTCGGGGTAAAAACCATTACCGCAACGGTAGAACCGAGCCTAATCCAATCGCAAGTGATCAAGCCGAGAGATTTTCAGGCGTTATTTTACGGGCTGATCGTCGGCGCCGATCCGGATATGTATCCCCTCTGGCATTCTTCCCAAATCGATAGCGGCCTGAATATCGCCAATTATGCCAATAACGAAGTCGACCAGCTGCTGGAAGAAGCGAGAACCAGCACGGATAACGATACCCGGCGGGAAAAATACGTAAATTTCCAGGAAATAATTACGGAAGACGAACCGGCGATTTTCCTTTACTCCCCGACTTATACCTATGTGCAGACTAAGAAGGTTAAGGGGTTTGACGTGAATACGATTCTGGTGCCTAACGACCGCTTTGCCAATATTACTGATTGGTATGTCGAAACCGGGAAAAAGCTGGAATGGTAATGTTAATTTAAGATTTAGGATTTAAGATTTAGGGCTTAATGAATATTCGGGGAAGCGGTGAAATTTACCCGCCACCATTTTGATAATCCGGAATTTCGCTGGGTAAATAGACGCGCAAAAAATTCAATATTCATGGGCGAGTGGCGGAATTTCTGTCTACCGGCAGGCAGGGGCAGACCCTGCAAAGTACGCTTTCGTTCACTTGCGGGATAGGTGCGCTTAAATAAATCGATATAAATTGGGGATGTGGTGGAACTGGTAGACACGCAGCGTTCAGGGCGCTGTGAGAGCAATCTCGTGAGAGTTCAAATCTCTCCATCCCCACCGATTATTTTTTATCTTCCTACAATTTATGATGATCGAATATGAAGCGACCTTTCCCGATATCGATAAGGATAAAATACGCAGGGCACTGGCCCGGGCGGGAGCGACGCTGGCGAGGCCGGAATTCCTGCAGAAACGGGTAACGTTCAATCCGCCGGCCGGCTATAATCGTTCCGGAGCCTGGCTGCGGGTGCGGGATGAAGGCGATAAAATCACCCTGACGTATAAGGTCGTGGATGGCGATAAGATCCATAACCAGAAAGAGCTGACTTTAAAAATCGATGACTTCGCTACGGCGGTTAAGCTGCTTAATGCAATCGGCTGTGAGGAAAAATCATACCAGGAAACCAAGCGCGAACTTTGGCTTTTGGACGGGGCGGAAATAGCCCTGGACGAATGGCCGTTTCTGGAGCCGCTTCTCGAGGTGGAAGGCCGGTCAGAAGAGGCAGTCAAACGGACATGTGGAACACTGGGCCTCGATTATAGCCAGGCATTGTTTTGTTCGATCACCACGCTCTATCACCGCAAATACGGCGTAGCCGAAGATACTATCAATAATCATACGCCGGAAATAACTTTTCAGGGAAAGAACCCTTTTATACAATCTTAACTAAACATAATAATAATTCGGATGACTGCCGCAGATACCTCTGTTATCTGCTAACTGTTGTCTGTTATCCAATAAATATGATTACAAAATATAAATCCGCCGCACATACGGGGCGGACAAAAACCAAAGGAGCGGTCAACCGCAACGCTTCTTACAGGCGTACCGCCGGGCAACTAACCGGTGATAGCGCCCGCCATGACCCGGCCAAACAGGTTTATGAGAAAGGCCGGCTGCGCGTAATGGTACTCGGCGGTTTGGAAGAAGTCGGCCGGAACATGACTTTAATCGAGTATGATAAAGAGATTATCATTATCGACATGGGTCTGCAGTTTCCGGAAGAAGATATGCCGGGAATCGACTATATCATTCCCAATGTCAGCTATCTCAAGGACAAACTCGACCGCATCAACGGCGTGATTATCACCCACGGCCATCTCGATCATGTCGGCGCCATCCCCCATTTAATGGGAGAAATCGGCAATCCGCCGATGTTTATGGGAAAATTGACCGCCGGGCTGGTGAGGAAGCGGGTCGAGGAATTCCAAAAATGCCCGAAACTGGCGATTACGGAAGTGGATGAAGGCAAGCAGGTCCAGCTCGGCCGCGCCTTTAAAGTCGAATTTTTGCGCGTGAACCATTCCATTCCGGACAGTTTCGCGATAATTATCCATACCCCACTGGGTACGATCGTTCATACCGGGGATTTCAAGATCGACTATTCTCCCGTTAATGATCAGCCGGCTAACCTGAACCGGATCGCCCAGCTGGGAAGCCAGGGGGTGCTGCTACTGATGGCCGATTCGACCGATGCCACCCACCCCGGCTATCAGATTTCCGAAACCACGATCGGTGATGAGATCGACCGGTTGTTCGAAAAGATCCGCGGCCGCATCATTATCGGCACATTCGCCTCGCAGATCAGCCGGCTGCAGAAGATTTTCGATTTAGCGGCCAAGCATCGGCGCCGGGTCTATCTCCAGGGCCGGACCATGAACAATAACGTGGAGATCGCACATCAGATCGGCTACCTTAAATTCAATCCGCGCATTCTGGTGCGGGATACGGAATTCAAGCGCCTGCCCGATGATAAGATCATAATTTTAGGCACGGGTGCGCAGGGCGAGAGCAATGCCTTTTTAATGCGGGTGGTTTCGGGCGAGCACCGCACCGTCCAGTTAAAGCCGGGCGATACCGTAATTTTCTCCTCATCCGTGATTCCCGGAAACGAACGCAGTATTCAAAGCCTGATGGATATGATCGCCCGCCAGGAAGCGAATATCATCCATTACGAAATGATGGACGTGCATGCGGGCGGCCACGCCAAACAGGAAGACCTGAAATTGATGATGCGGCTGCTGCAGCCCCGCTATTTTATTCCGATTGAAGGCAACCATTATATGCTCAGGGCCCATGCCGAGCTGGCCAAACAGGTGGATATCCCCAAGGAAAACATATTCGTAGCGGATAACGGCCAGGTGATCGGGTTCGAAAGGCAGGGCCAGGAAGTTAAAGGCGTCCTGACCAACGAACGGGTGGTAACCGACTATGTCATGGTAGACGGCCTGGGCGTCGGCGATGTTTCCAATATCGTCCTCAGGGACAGGCGGGTGATGGCCGATGACGGCATGATCGTAGTGATCGCTACGATCGACTCGAAGACCGGGGATCCGATCGGCAACCCGGACCTGATTTCCCGCGGGTTCGTTTATATGAAGGAGAATAAGGATTTGATCGAAAAAACCCGGATGAAAGCGAAACAGATCGTAAAGAGCCATGACCCGCGACTGCCGGCCGCCGATGACCACATCAAGAACAAGATCAGGAATGATATCGGCCAGTTCCTGTTTTCGCAGACCAAACGCCGGCCGATGGTATTGCCGGTTGTAATTAGGGTATAAACGTAACGGGGGGCGCTTCACCCCCGTTGTAGTTTATGGTTGGATTGATTTTAGAACGAGTTATGAGTTATTAGTTATGGGTTATGAAGGCTAATTTTGAAAATAATCTGTTGAAATCTGTCTCTTTCTGTACCAATCTGTGACCGAGAGGATTTCTTGACCGGGGTTATTTTAAATGCTAAGATATTTTTGTTGGCAGTTTATGGATATTATGTTCATTTTTAGCTAATAATTAAGAAAAAACATATATCAATTTCACCCAGTTATAATAGTTCTGATTACCGGAAAAACCGCGGGAAGAACAGTCTGAACAGACCGAAATTCGGTAGATTCAAGCGCCAGAGCCTATCGATTCTGGTTGATCTGGCCCTCATATCAATTAAATTCTTCATAATCCTAAAGAGGTTTTTAACCGCTTTTTTTGTTATAGCTATTTACCGTCCCGGACGCGGGCTGCTTCGGTTTATTTTTTATAAGTTTATCGTAAAAGCTTATTTATGGTACCTGGCCTTGCTTAGGAAGCTGGGCTGGACCGGCTTGCGGGATAAAGGCTTGACCTTGTTGATCAGGGAAAAATCAACCTATACGGTGGTAATTATCATTACGATCGTGATGGTCGGATTGAATGTGGCTACGAAAACCAAGGCCACTTCGATCCAGGAAGACATCGGCCAAACCATAGTCGC
>CAZYKS010000002.1:12627-14957 GCA_964648375.1 uncultured Gammaproteobacteria bacterium
AAGGTAAGCAAGCGGCCGCGCACGGGCACGATCGATTATACCGTAAAACCCGGCGATACCGTCAGTACGATCGCCCAGGAATTCGAAATCAGCGTAAATACGATCCTGTGGGAAAACGATCTGAGCGCCTATAGCATCATTCATCCGGGTGACAGCTTAAGGATTTTGCCGATGAGCGGCATCAGCCTGAAAATCGCGAAAAACGACACCCTGGCCTCGATCGCGAAAGAGTACGACGTGAAAGCGGAAGATATCGCCGCCGCCAACAAACTGGCGGATGCCTCTCAGCTGGTCGTCGGGCAGTCGCTGCTGATCCCCGGGGGCGAGAAAGAGACTTACGCGGCTTATACCCCGAAGACTTATTCCGGAATCACGGCCTTGAGCAGCCTGGTCAAGCCGGGCAGCGCCAGCCCGGCAGCCGGCAATAAGATGAACTGGCCCACGGTCGGACATACCATTACCCAATACTATTCCTGGCAGCATTTAGCCGTGGATATCGCCAACAAGCTGGGCACGCCGATTTACGCGGCTGATGCCGGGACGATCGAATTCGCGGGCTGGAGCACCGGTTACGGAAACAATATCGTGATCGATCATGGCGGAGGGAAAAAGACCCGCTACGCCCATCTTTCGAAATTCTACGTGAAAGTAGGGCAGACGGTCGGTAAAGGCGAAACGATCGCGGCTATGGGCTCGACCGGCTGGTCCACCGGCCCGCACGTGCATTTTGAAGTGATTATCAACGGAGTGAAGTATAATCCGCTAAACTATATTAAATAGCTTTGTCAATGTGGTAGGCCATACGTATTATGGAATTTTTTCATCTATTTCGTTAAATATTATTGTCAACAATATTGTTCTGATCTATGTTAATACAATTAAGTCGAACATAATTGTTATTAGGTAATATTTAAAGGGTAGGTTCACGGATACTTTTAGAATGAATTATGCTATAATTTTATTATGAGCAGAATTAGACCAATTCGACATATCCGCGAATTGATTCGTGGGGTAAATGTATTATTTTAATTGATTATATATTTTAAACCTATGAATATTTTTATCGGCCTGCTTCTGATTTTGGGCGGAGCCTTTTTTACGGTCAAGGCGAATATGCTGTATGATTCGTTCGGCACCATCCCCTTCTTCGATAAATATTTAAGTACGGAAGGAGGGGGGCGACTCGGCTACAAACTGATCGGCATCTTGATCGTTTTTATCGGGATTCTGGTGCTGACCAATATGATGGGAGCGTTTTTGATGTGGATTTTAAGTCCATTGTTCAGCTGGGGCCAGCCTCCAAGATAGCGAAGAATTAGGATTCATAATAATTTCGGGCCCTTAGCTCATCTGGTAGAGCGCCTGCTTTGCACGCAGGAGGTGAGGAGTTCGATCCTCCTAGGGTCCACCTATCTATCCATATTTAAATCATAATTTAAATATGGATTTGTTTTTGTTATAATAAAAACAAAAAAAAGGAGGGATAAAAAATTGAAATCACTGGGAAAACATTTAATCTGCGATTTTTTTGATTGCGACCGTGATATTCTAAATGACATAAATAAATTGAAAGAGTATCTTGAACAAGCGGTTAGTATATCCGGTGCGGTTATTGTTAGCTCTGAATTTCATGCTTTTTCACCGTACGGAATAACCGGAATTATCATGATTGCCGAATTCCACTTTTCGATTCATACCTGGCCGGAATACGGATTTGCCGCATTGGATATATTTACTTGCGGTGAAGATATAAACGGCAAGACGGCGCTTAAGTATTTGGAAATACGCTTACAGGCGCAAAAAATAAAGGTTGAAGAAATATTTCGCGGGGAATTGGATTTACCGCCGGAAAAAATATTTCATAAACCCCAAACCAGTGAACTTTAAGGAATCGGGCCAAGCTAAAACCGGGCAACCAATTCAATTTGCCCGGTTTTTCATTTAGGATATGTTATTTAATATTAGCTTAATTTATTCCTTGTTAAATTTAAATATATATGAGAAAATAAGGATATGCCAAAAACCCGTGAAAAATTGATGATTATCGACGGCAACGCCCTGATCCACCGGAGTTTCCATGCCTTGCCGCCGACCATGACCACTAAGTCGGGTGAGATGGTTAACGCAGTTTACGGTTTCGTCTCTTTTTTCATAAAAGCGATGCGGGAAATCAGGCCTGAATACGTGGTTTTGACCCTGGACGAAAAAGGGCCGACTTTTCGGCATAAAATGTACCGGGACTATAAAGCCACCCGCGTGAAAGCCCCGCAGGAATTATATGACCAGATCCCTAAAGTGAAAGAGCTGGCGCAAAGCTTCAATATCCCTAT
>CAZYKS010000003.1:0-14148 GCA_964648375.1 uncultured Gammaproteobacteria bacterium
ACGGTTTCCTTATTGCCGGCCGAGATCAAAAACATCACCCCGCCGTAAACGAACGCCAGTAATGCCAAAGAGCCGCTCACTCCGATAATGATCTGCGACACCCGGATCGCAATCCGGGCAAAATCATTCAACTCATAATCCCCGCAGTATTGCTTACAGGCTTGTTCTCCATTGCAACTACCGCAGCTATACTGGCTACCTGAGGTATCATTAAGAATCGAATTTTGGGCAAAGGTACTATTGATCATACCAAACATTCCGACAAGCAACAATATGGCGATACAACAATTTAACAATATATTTTTATTAATAAATGCAGTCATTTCCTATCGATTATATTTTTCCTAGTATTCGTAAATTTATGAAAAGATTCGTAGATTCGTAGGGCGTCATTCTTTATTGATCGTCTGCTGCACCTGCCGCGCCGCTACCCCGACGACATCGTTGAGGTGATCCCGGTCAGCTACGCCCGAATCGATCATTTCCGCGAAGATCGCTTCCATCGCGTTGGCGTCATCGCCTTTGTACCAGCTTTTTGCCGTTAACAACTGGCCGGCGAACACGCCGATATCCGGATCGTTTATCTCCTCGTCGACCAGAGACCTGAGGGCGGTCGGCTGTTTGGTCGCGGTTAAATACGATTTCACGTTTTCCGCCTTGGCGGCGAACTGGATGAAATCCCAGGCAACGTCCGCGTTAGCGCTTTTTTTCGACACCGTATCCACCCAATAGTTGGCGAAGTTGATGGTCTGGTTATTCTCGATCTGGGGCAGGGGGGCGATGGAAAAATTCAGTTTCGGCGCATCCGCCTTGATCGTCGGCAGATGGTAGGCGTAGCCGAGAAACAGCGCCAGCTTGCCTTCGCTGAACAGAGTCAGCGAGTTTTCCAGGCTATTGTTCCAGCAATAGACTTCCCGCGCCGGGTCGGCAAAATCGGTATAAAACCTTAAGGCCGCCTCGCCCGGATTATAGCCCTGGCTTTTTAGCGCCGGCGGGATTGAGCTGAAACTGACCTGGCTCCCGTTCATCATAATGGTGCCGTTCTGCATCATCAACACGGACAGGATATCCGTGTAGCGCTCGACATTATAACTTCCGCCCAGTCCGATGCCCGACTGGATTATATTGCCCTTAGTATCCTGCTTCGTCAGTTTTTTTACGGCCTGCTGGAAATCCTGGCTCCAATACTGGGGCGGATAGGTAATACCGGCGTTATTCAGGAGGTCTTTATTGTAATAAAGCGCCAGGGTATCCACCGATAACGGCAAGGCGTAAATCCGGTCGCTCAAATTGCCGTCCTTATCGGCTACCGGTATAATCACGTCGCCGGCCACCACGTCGATAAAATTATCTTCAACTTCTTTCGGAGTGATGCTCTTGGTCTCTCTCAGTTCGGGGATCACCTCCTTTTTCACCGTTCCTTTGGTTACCAGATAAACCATCTTGATCGAAGCCGGCATCGGCTCGATCTTATTCTGGTACTTCCGCACCCAGGTATTATGGATCGAAAAAATATCCGGTCCCCGGTCTTCGGCGAAAGCGTTCACCAGCTCATTTTCATATTCCTCATAGCGGAATTTGCGGTACTTGATCGTGATATTGGGATGGAGGGCCTGATATTTCGCGATAATACCGCTATAGGCATCAGGATCATCCCACACGCCCCAGTAGGTCAGAGTAATCGGCTTCGATCCCTGCTGAGTTTCACCGGTCGGACACCTCAGTCCGAAGGCGGGAAGAAAAACGAGGATAATCGCGAGGATTATTAGCTGTATTTTTCTGATATTCATACTTTCACAATAAAAAGTAATGTGATTAAGTAATAAGTCATAAATCACAAGTAATAAATTTCGCTAAAATTCAATAAATTATCTCTATAAATTATTACTTATGTCTAATGTCTTGTACCTCTGTCACTGTATATTATTATAACAAATTATCATCTCATCTGTAAATGTTTATTTTGCGCCGAGTCGGACTTTATTCGACTTTCGGCCGATACTGCAAGGCTTCGGCGATATGTTCGGTTTTAATATTATCGGAAGCGGTAAGATCTGCGATGGTGCGCGCCAGCTTGAGGACGCGGAAATAGGCGCGGGCGGATAAATGCATCCGGTCAACCGCTGATTTCAGCAAAGCGCGGGAAGTATCGTTAATATAGCAAAATTCTTTCACCGCTTCCGAAGTCATCTCGGCATTGGTGATAAAGGGACTGCCCTCGAAGCGAGCCTGCTGCCGGGCCCGGGCCGCTTCTACCCGTTCCTTGATGATTTTCGATTCCTCGCTTGGCTCGAGCGAAGCCAGTTTTTCGAATTTTATCCGCGGCACTTCGATATGGAGGTCGATCCGGTCAAGAATCGGGCCGGATATTTTCTTGCGGTAATTGACGATTTGGGCCGGGGTGCAGATACAGCTCTTTTCCCGATCACCGTAATAGCCGCAGGGACAGGGATTCATGGCCGCTACCAGCACGAATTTGGCCGGAAAACACAGATGCCCAGCCGCCCGGCTGACATTTATCACTCCGTCCTCGAGGGGCTGGCGCAGGTTTTCCAGGACCGGACGCGGAAATTCCCCGAATTCATCCAAAAATAACACCCCGCGATGGGCTAAAGAAATTTCACCCGGCCGTGGCCAGGTCCCGCCCCCGACCAGGGCGACGCCGGAAGCGGTATGGTGGGGAGAACGGAAAGGCCGGCTGGTCAAAAGCGCCGTGTTGTCCGGCAGCTCCCCGGCTACCGAATAAATCTTGGTCAATTCCAAAGCTTCGTCTAAAGTGAGGTTGGGCAGGATCGAAGGCATGGTGCGCGCGATCAGGGTTTTCCCCGATCCGGGCGGGCCGGTCATGACCATATTATGGGCGCCGGCCGCGGAAATTTCCATCGCCCGCTTGACATGCTCCTGGCCTTTGATATGGGCCATGTCGGAAAGGATCTCGGCGTTAGTGAAATCGAATTCCCGGTAAGGGGCTCCGGCGATGCTGCCCTTGCCGCGGAGGTGCGCTACTAACTGCTTTAAACTGCTTACCGGGATGACTTCGATGTCTTTAACCAGCTTCGCTTCCCGGGCGTTCGCTTCCGGCACGAAAATCGTCCTGATCCGGGACTGCTTCGCCTTAAGGGCGACCGGCAGGATCCCGTTAATCGGCCTGACCGTGCCGCTTAATGCGAGCTCGCCCACGAACAGCATGGTGGAAGGATCTTCGATCAGCGTAAACGATCCGGCTGCCAGCATCAGGCTGATGGCGATCGGCAGGTCGTAGCTGGGACCGAATTTTTTCAAATCCGCCGGTGCCAGGTTTATCGTTACTTTAACCCGGGGGAGAAACAACCGCGAATTCCTGATCGCGCTTCGGACCCGTTCGCGCGATTCGTTTACGGCCGCGTCCGGAAGGCCCACGATCGCGATTATTCCCAGTTCGCCCCCGCCGGTATCGGCTTCGACTTCCACCAATTCCGCGTCCAAACCGATAACGGCGGCGGATAAGACTTTTGAAGACATAAAAAACGGTAATTTGTAATTATTAATTGGTAATTTGAGGCCAACCACAAACGAACGATGGTCCATTTAAATTACCAAATAAAAATTACATTTAAAATATAATTCATTCGTATAGGTTTTTAGATAATGTCCAGGTCGTCGCGTTTTACGAATTTCGTCAGGGCCGGGGGATTATCCGGGTCCAGGCCTTTTTGAACCGCGGTTTCGATTGCCAGGCGCTGGGAAAGTTTAATACTCGCGAACAGCGACAGTTCGCCGGCAACCGGTAAGGGCAGGCTCAATCCGTTTTTAAATTCCGCTTCGGGAGGGGCGTAGATAACCGGTTTAGCCCCGACCGCGGTGATCTCCGCGAGAATATTATCGTAGAGGGGCTTGAATTTCTCCTGGGTAGCGAGCATGATCACCGGCGCCCCTTCGGTAGAGATCTTGGGGCCATGGCTGATTTCCATAATTGGCAAAGCGATCGCGGCCATACGCGCCGATTCTTCCAGCTTCAGCGCGGTTTCCCCGGCCACCGCGTAATCGCGCCCGGTACCGATGGTAAAGACATGGTCGCCGGAAGTAATTATCGCTAGGGCCGGGGACAGGTCCAGGGAGAGAATATCTTCGTAATAATTAGGCACGTCTTTAATCGCGCTATAATCCTGGCCGGTCAGGCTCTTGGCCAGGATATAAGCGGCGGCTATGGCCGCATCAAACGATTTGGTCGCGACCATCTGCTCATTTCCGGCCGGAGTGACAAAGGCGTAATCGGCGATGGCCTCGATATGGGAATGCTCCTGGTTCAGGATCGCCAGAGTGGCCGCACCGCAAGCTTTCGCCTGTTCCAGGGCTTTTAAGGTTTCGCTGGTTTCTCCGGACTGGGAAAAAGTGATGATTAAAGTTTTTTCATTTTCAGGATATTCATAAAAGAACATCTCCGAAGACACGACAGTCTGGACATCGATTTTAGCGGGGCGCAGTAATTCGGCCAGGATTAAAGCGGCCCAATAGGAAGAGCCGCAGCCGATAGTATAGATTTTTTCGAAATTAACTAATTTATTCGCGATGCTTTCAAGGGTGGCGGCCATAGCGATGGTTTTTTCGACCGCTACCGCGCCTTCCTTGATTTCGCGTAAAGTGTATTCTCCTAACATAGATTCGTTAATTAAATATTAGTCATTTTTATTATACCATAAAAACAAAAAACAGACTTGTATGCATTCGTCTGTTTTACCGGGCATAATTTAACCTGCTACTGTCTTAGCCGCCTCATCCAGTTTGATCGATAATAATTTCGATACCCCGTCATCACCCATGGTAACGCCGTAGAGGATATTGGCCCGGCGCATGGAGGCGCGGTTATGGGTAATCACTATAAACTGGGTTTTATGCGAGAGATCGTCCAGGATTTTCGCCAGGCGTTCCGAGTTGGCCTCATCCAGGGCCGCGTCCACTTCATCCAGGATCACGAACGGGGAAGGGTTGGCGCTAATAATGGCGCAAATCAGGGCAATCGCGGTCATCGCCCGCTCGCCGCCCGAGAGCATGGCGATCGAGCGGATCTTCTTTCCGGGCGGAACCGCCTGAATTTCGATCCCGGCCAGGCCGGTGGCGTTATGTTTCTGCAGAAATTTAATTTTTTTCATATCGACCGGGGCGAATTTTTCGTCCGTTTTCACACCGGGCTGAGAGGTCTCGTCCGCCAGCGCCGGCTCGCCCTCTTCCGGTTCCATTTCTCTTATTTCCCGCTCCATTACTTTTATGATTTTGCCGTTGCCGCCGTGAAACAGGATTTTGAAATATTCGTTGAACTTATCCGCGATTACCTTGAACTCCTTGTCGAACCGCTCCTTGATAGTCAGATCCAGCTCTTTAACCACTTTTTCGAGCGAACCGATCGCATCGGTCAGGTCGGTTACCTGCCCGGATAAAAAATCGAAGCGCTCTTTCGTTTCGGTATACTCTTTCTCGACCTCGGGGTCAATCCCGCCGATCTGGTCAAGCTGCCTTTTCAAATTATTTATTTTTTCCGAACTGTCCTCATAATTCATTTCCGCCTGCGGCCGGTGTTCACGGACCTTGCTTAAATCCCCATACTGCTGGCGGATTTCGATCTCAAGGTCTTCCAGCCGGGTTTCGTAGCGGGTCGAATTTATTTTCAACTCATTCAAATCGACACTCAAGCGGTTAATTTCTTCCTGGGTAGCCTGGATATTGCGCTGGGCTTCGAACAGGCGGCTGCGTTTAGCCTCTTCTTCGCTCGAAAAAGCGTTAATTTTTTCTTTTACCAGATTAATTTCCCGATCGGCTTTCTCAATCATGTTTTTCAGCGCCTCCAACCCGCTATTATCGGCTCCGTTCCCGGCTCTGTCCTTATCCAGCTTCGCCGTTATATCGGAGAGTTCCCGCGCCAAACCCGATTTTTTTTCGGCCAACAGTTTGACGCGCTCGCTGCGGGCCGATATCCTTAAGGCCGAATCATTCATGCGGGCGCTAAGCGCGTCTTTTTCCCTGGTGATTTTCATCAGCTCCTCATGCATATGCTCCAGGTTTTCTTCCCGCGGCCGTTTTAAGGATAATTTCAATACTGCCCTAAGCTTATCCTTGATTTTAACCATTACCGCTTTCAACCGGTCAACATCGGTTTCGGCTTCCGCCCGCTCAAGCTCGGTTAACGACAGTTTCAATTCCGTCTGGATCTGGTCCAGGTCCCGGTCCGATAAAACGGTTTTAGCGGACAGGATCGCTTCGTTCAAACGGTTGAATTTTTGTTCCAATTCGGATTGCCCGGCGGTTAGTGATTTTAATTTAGCCTGTTCCGGTTCGATATTGGCGTTCAGGCCGTTGATTTCCTCCTCGATTTTAGCCAATTCCCCTATCAGTTCTTCGCGCTTGGAATGAAGCCAAGACAGGTCGAATTGGCCGCTGGCTTCGAGCCTCAGTTCGAATTCCGCTTCGGCCCGGGCCAGCTGCCGGGTAAGATCGTCTTTAGCGGTTTGCGCCTGATTCAATTTCGCCTGCAGTTCCCCCAGACCGGCCAGGCTCTTATCTTCCGCTTCCATCCGGTCAAGCTCTTTCGTCAGGACCGCGATTTTTTTATCCTTTTCCAGCCTCACCCGCTCTTTTTCGAGGAACCGCTCGTTATAATTTTTGAATTTCGTATGGATATCGTGCCAATGGGCCGCGTAATAATCCCGCTGCCTCCGCTTCAATTCAGCTTCGATTTCGCCGCGCTTATGCAATTTATTGACCTGGCGCGTCAGGCTTTTCAGGCGCGGCTCGATCTCGGAGAGAAGCATGCCGGCCTGGTCGAGGTTTTCATAACTGAGCCTGAGCTTATTCAGGGAATCGTCCCGTTTGATCTGGAACTGCTTGACGCCGGTGGCTTCGTCGAAAAATTCCTTCCTCTCCGAGAGCGAAGTATTCAAAAACCCCTCGACTGTGCCCTGGCCGATGACCGAATAGGTTTTCTGGCCGAATTTGGCTTTCGCCAGGAGCATCTGGATATCGGACAGGCGTACGCGGCTGTTGTTAAGTAAATATTCGGAGTCGCCGTTGCGGTATAGCCGGCGGGTAATAACCACCTCCGAATAATCGATTGGCGCCTGTTTGCTTTCGTTATTGAGATACATCGACACCTCGGCCATGCCCAGGCGGCCTTTCTTGTCCGACCCGGAAAAAATCACGTCTTCCGACTTTTTCCCCCTAAGCATCTTCATGCTCTGCTCGCCCAGGGCCCAGCGCACCGAGTCGGCTACGTTCGATTTACCGCACCCGTTGGGCCCGACCACGGCCGTAATCCCCCGCTTGGTCTTTCCGACCATACCGGGAAACACCAATAAATTCTTATTGGCGAAAGACTTGAACCCCTGAATTTCCAGTTTTTCCAAAAACATAAATATAAGACGACAAAAAACAGACGGCAGACGGCAGGATAATTTAATCTGCCGTCTGTTTACTGTTTACTGTTATATTATACAATAATTCTTAAAATAAAAAAAGCCGGTCGGTTCACACCTACCGGCTAAAATATTGATATCCGAAACCGGTATTTTCTTTTAAAAAGAATGTTTCGGCTTATTCACCTCCTGATTATTTTGTTGTTATGGCTTGATAGCCCGTAACAGGGTGCGTATTGTGCCGTTATAGGCTGTATACGATCTAATTACCGGTAAGCCCGGCCAATACACGGATCACCTCCTTCCCCGGTGTAAAATAAGCAGCAACATAATGTCACCTCATGGATAAAATCAAGTTCGAGATTCCAGGCAAATAATACGCAATGTTTGTTTGAAATTTTTGCTTAATTCCTGAGGTATAATTTTTTTCTTGTTTATTTTACTTCGCCACTTGTGTTTGTCACGATAACCTTTGTTGCCTCCTTTCCTTTTCAATTTCCCTCCTTATATTATGGGGTTAATAAAAACGGCCTCCTCCTTAAACTCGCGAGTTAGCCGTTTTAGATAAAAGGTGCCTCTGTTTATAATATAGCATATATTCCCCCAAACAGAAACACCGCCTTTTTGAGTCCGACGGTGTTTCCGCTTAATCCCCATGCTCACTCCACCCCAATAGGATGAAGCAAGAAAGAGAGGGCTATTATAACTCGATCTTCTCTCTCTGGGTCAAATTATAGTAGCCCTTTTATTCAATTGTAAGAAGAAAAATCTAGCCCCCGCAGATATAGAAAATTGGTTTATCTGTTTGTATTTTCGTCATGCCTGGATTGTCTCCCGGCTGGATTTCTGTTAATAATAATATATCCGGCGGGGGCATCGATTTAGAACAGGCCCCCCTTTTAATTGAAAGAACATTTTCGGCAGTATTTAGTTAAACTGCCAAAGTGGATCAGGCCTTAATAGGTCTAATCGTATCTGTAGAGTATTGATACTCTACAGATTTAATTAGAGCTACCACCGAATATAATGGCCTAAATTTAAATTATCAGGCCAATAACGGCTGTACCGACAATAACCGCTGCTGTCCGCTAAGTTTTTCGTATTTGACCCGGTTATATTCGAGATAATTTTCTTCCAGAATCGGCAGATATTTGATCGTTTCCAGCTGGTAAACCCGGTCCTGCCAACGCGAACTCATATTAAAGGAAGTTTGAAGCGATTGATGGATGAAATTCAAAATATAGGCGCTCACAATAACAATAAAAAAAGCAATGGACAGATTGATAATCAACCCTCCGGCCCGGCCGGAGAATTCCTGATCCACTGCTTTTTTTACGATAGAATTGTAAGTTTTCCAGCCGATATGCTTTAAACCAAGCGCATGGGCAGGGCTATGGGTGAATTCCATTTTTTTGTTTTTGTTTGTTTTTGTTTATTTTTGAATGCCGATAACTACAAAATGCGTATTTAAAGCAAATACGCATTGGGATGACATCTATTTACATTTTAGCAAATTTTCGGGAATTTGTCAATCATTTGACTAATTAGAGCTAATAATGCAACAATGTAGTTAATATGATTAATTTTCTCCACACTTTCGAACCCCACTCGGTCCTAATCGCTTTCGGGCCGATTAAAATTTATTGGTACGGGATTTTTATCGTAACCGGGCTGCTGGTAGCTATGCTGGTGATTTTCACTCTGGCGGATTATTATCAGATTAAAAAGGACATATTGATCGATCTGGCTTTTTGGCTGATTCTCGGCGGCATCGCCGGTGCGCGCGTGTACCATATTTTCCTGGAATTGCCCTATTATTTATCCAATCCCGGCGAAATGATAAAAATCTGGCACGGCGGTTTGGCTATCCACGGCGCGATTATCGCCGGCCTGATAATAATCTGGGGGATGGCCAGAAAGCATGCGCTTGATTTTTGGCTGATCTCGGCAATAATCGTACCGGGGCTGGCCCTGGCCCAGGCAATCGGGCGCTGGGGCAATTATTTCAATCAGGAGCTTTACGGTAAACAAACCGATCTGCCCTGGGGGATACCGATCTCGTTTATCAATCGGCTTCCCGGTTATACTTTCTTCACTTATTTCCATCCCACTTTCCTCTACGAATGTTTCGGCAATTTACTTATCTTCCTGGTTCTGATTTATCTGCACCGGTTGCTGATCAAAAAAAATTGTTTCGAAAGCGTTTGCTACCGCCTGGTTGTCATCGCTTATCTGGTTATGTATTCCCTGTTGCGGTTTTCCCTGGAATTCGTCCGCATCGATCCCACCCCGGAAGTTCTCGGTTTACGCTTGCCGCAGATAGTCAGCCTCCTCCTGATCTTCGCCTGCCTCGGTTACGCCTGGTATCTGAAAGTTAAAGGTAAACTCGGGCCCCTAAAGACCCTTGCCAAACGCTAAAATTCATGCTAATATAAATCAATGCTCTTACACTTATTAATTATTATTAACAAGTAATTCGTAGCTATCTGCGTTGAGCCGGCCCTGGCGAGCGAAGCGAGACTCTGGGCGGCAATTCGTTTCAGTAAGCGTCAACCCGGACTTAATCCCGAACTGACTGTTTGCGCGAAAACGAAATAATGCGGAAATAGCACGACTATACTTAAACTATACCACACATGCCGAATATCAAATCAGCTAAAAAAGATTTAAGAAAAAACGCTAAATCCAAAGCTTATAACGGGCGGATTAAAAATAGCCTGAAAGAAATAATCAAACAAAGCCGGAAAGCGATCGAAGCGAAAGATGAAAAAGCCAAAAACCTGTTCCCGGAGGCGTTAAAAGCCCTGGATAAAGCCGCCCAAAAGGGAGTAATCAAGAAAAATACCAGCGACCGTAAAAAATCACGCCTGCATAAACATTATAACCAAGCGTTCCAAAAATAATCGTAAATAAAAATCAGGATAAATCTGCGATTTCCATCCTGATTTTTATTTATCTAATTGCCGATAGCGTCATATTTTTGCCATCAGGAGATTCAACAGTACCTTGGGTTCGCCCCGTCCGGTTTTTAAGCGGTAATCGATATCGACCAGGCGGTCGATAATCCGCTTTAACAGCAATTCGCTATAATTGCGCGCCTGATTGATGCCTTTTTGCACGACGAAAGGATGGAGCTTCAGGATACTCATGATTTTGCGGGAGCTATTGCCCTGGTCCAGCGCTACCTTTACCTGGAGCAGGATCTTGAATTGGCGGATTATCATGGTTAATAAATAACTTTCGGTCAATCCGGCTTCGACCTGTTCTTCGAATAATTTCATGGCCAGCACCTTATCTTTAGCCCCGATCGCATCGGTCAAGGCGAAAATATTCTCATCCAGACCGCCCCGCACCAGCCGTTTAATATCATCGAACTCGATCGCCACCTCCGCCCCCCCGGCGACGATCCGTTCTTCCCTGCCGGAGCGGTAGGCTAACAGTTTGTCGATTTCATTATTGATCTGCCATAAATCGCTGCCTAAAAGCGCGGTCAGTTCCTGCAATGCCTGCCGGCTGATTTTTCCTCCGCGCGCTTCGACTTCATTTTTTGCCCAAGCCATCGCTTCCGTATTCGATAATAATTTGAACTGCTGGACAAACTGCTGCTTAATCAACAGCTGGAACAGATCGCTTTTATATTTCGGCAGTTTATCCCCGCCGGAAAGCTGGTCCCGGAACACCAATATGTTTTCCCGCGTCCCCCGGCCCGCTTTCAGATATCCGTATATGTCGGTAAAGAATTTTTGTTTTTTTGAAGCGAAAATATTCTCGATTATAACCATCCGCTTATGCGCGAATAAGGAGGACGGGCTTACCAGTTCGCTGATCTTTTCCATACTGGCGCTTTCACCGTCCAATACCGCAATCCCGCCGCTGCCTTTATCCACTTCGCGGGAAAATTTATCCTTCAATTCATTCAGTTTACGCCGGCTGCGGAAGGTATCCTCGCCGTATAAAAAGATAATCATACTGTATATATTATTTTATCGGTTTTGAGTAATTAATTCCCCATGAATCAGCAAACCAAATCACGAATATAACAAATGCATTTTTAGCGCTCTAATTGCCATTACTGCCAAAATCTTTTTAGAAGTATTCGTGAATTCGTGAAAGGATTCGTTGATTCATGGGGGCTATTGTTTTGTAAAAATCGCATAAATCTGCTATACTAATAGTATAAACCCTAATCATAATTCATACTAATTTATGAACACTGCGCGCTGTCCATCGTGCCGCAGCGATGTGATTGTCGAGGATGATTCTTACGAGGGCGATATTTTCGATTGCGCCAATTGCGGCGCCCAATCGGAATTAACCGCGCTTCATCCCCCCCAATTACGACTGGTAGAAAGTGAAGACGAAATCGGTTTGGATGTGGATGAGAACGATCCGGTCGACGACGACCCTGCCGAAGACGAAACCCCGGTTGAAGCGAAATTCCAAGAAGAACCAGGAAATTTATAATTACACCCGCCCATAAGCTTTATGAAAACGCAAAGCCTGTTCTTGGTTTTGTTTTTTATTGCCTCCACGAATTTACGAATCAAATCGCGAATATAACGAATTTGTTTTAAAAAATTATGTTAATATTAACACCTATTTCTTTTCAACAGTATTCTTGAATCAGTGGAACGATTTGTCGATTGGTCGAGGAACTATTTTAATCGTTGCACCTCTTCTTTAAATAACCGCCCGCGTTCTTTGTAATTTTTAAACATGCCGAAACTGGCGCATGCCGGAGACAGGAGCACGATATCGCCGTTCCCGGATTTCTCGGCCGCTAATCGCACCGCCGCTTTCATAGTACTGATGGAGCGGATGTCCCCAGCCGGATACCCAGCCCTAGCCAGTTCCCGGTGCAGGCGGGGAGACGCCTGGCCTTTGAATAAAACCACGAACTTCACCCGCTTCTTTATTTCCCGGGCCAGGCGGGTAAAATCCGATTTTTTCTCCGCACCGCCGCATAAGAGGATAATTTCTCCGGTGAAAGACTCAAGAGCCGTAATTGCGGCCTCCGGGGTAGTGGCAAAGCTGTCATTATAATATTTTACTCCGTTCACGGTTTTTAAATATTCCAGCCGATGCTCCAGGCCCTTGAAGCCGGCAACGGCTTTTTTGATTATATTTTCTTTTATACCGATAATTTTAGCCGCCGCTACAGCTGCCGCTACATTCTCCCGGTTATGCTCCCCCGCTAATTTTGAAGGTATTTCCGATTTCGTAAAATAGATTTTTTTACCATTCCCGAATTTCCAATTTCCAATTTCCAATTTCTCATTGATAATCGCCGTATCCCCCCGCTTTTGCCAGCGTACGATATTTGACTTGGCTTTACGATATTGAGACAAGGTTGAATGGTAATTCGGATTATTGGGATCGGCTGACGATAGATGCTCGGCGGTAAAATTAGTAATGACCGCGATTTTCGGGCTGGTTTCGAGGTCTTCCAGCTGGAAACTGGATAATTCCAGGATAATCCAGTCCGTTGGCTTTATCTTATCAATAAAGCCAAGCGGAGCTACTCCGATATTGCCGCCCAGCCATACCCGCTTTCCGGCCTGCTTTAAAATATGATAAATTAAGGATGCGGTCGTGCCCTTGCCCTTAGTGCCGGTTACGCCGACGATATTCCGGCTGGGGCAGATCTCGAAAAATAAGCGCATCGGGCTCGATAATCCGATCCCTGACTTAAGCGCCTGTTGGGTATACGGGCAAGAAAGCGGCCAGCCGGGTGAACGGAACATGATATCGACATTATCGATCCCCTGCCGGTATTCGTTTCCCAACTTCCACGCCACCCGGTTTTTTAGTTTTTCATATTTCTCCCGGAAAGCCTGAGGGGTGCGTCGATCAAAAACGGTGATAAGATAATCAATCCTATGTTTTAATAAATACTCGACCAAGGCGAAATTTTCGATGCCCAAACCCAGGATCGCGATCTTTTTATGGTCTAGTTGTTTTAATTCGTTTGGCATTGAATCCTTATTTTATCTTTTTAATTTCCAACTTAACCATCTCGCCCCAATTAACCCCGATGCTGACATCGACTACCACCGGTACCTTCAGCTTCACTACATTTTCCATGATTTTTTTAATCTTTACTGCCAGCTCCTCGACTTTTCCTTCTTCCACCTCAAACACCAGCTCATCATGCACCTGTAATATCATCCTGATTTCTGGTTTGCGGCTATTTACGGCTATTTGCCTGAAGTCGGCGCCTATTATTTTATCTATTTCTATCATCGCCACTTTTATCATATCGGCCGCCGTGCCCTGCAAGGGGGTATTGATCGCCATCCGTTCCGCTCCCCGCCTGACCGGAGTGACGTTCGAGTTTATTTCCGGCAGATAACGCCGCCGCTGGAACAGGGTTTCGACATAGCCATGGTCGCGGGCGAATTTTATCTCCTTATCGATGAAAGTTTTGATATTTTTATAGACGCCGAAATACTGGTCGATGAACTCTTTGGCGCGGACATAAGGAATATCGGCGGTTTGCGACAGCCCATGCGGGCCCTGGCCGTAAAGGATGCCGAAATTGATCGCTTTCGCTTCCCGGCGCATATCGGCTGTAACCGCTTCCGATTTAACCTGATTAATCTCGGCGGCGGTGGCCCGATGGATATCGGCTCCCGCCTTAAACGCCCTGATC
The DNA here is from genome assembly GCA_964648375.1 of uncultured Gammaproteobacteria bacterium. Classification (GTDB taxonomy): domain Bacteria; phylum Patescibacteriota; class Patescibacteriia; order Patescibacteriales; family UM-FILTER-48-10; genus CAZYKS01. The sequence goes on from CAZYKS010000003.1 coordinate 14,035, forward strand.
ATTAGGGGGTCACCCGACATATGCGCCGCCAACCTTAGCTCGATTTGCGAATAATCGAGAGACAATAAGCGATAACCGTTTTCGGCCGTGAAGGCTGTCCTGATTGCCCGGCCT
>CAZYKS010000004.1:0-13582 GCA_964648375.1 uncultured Gammaproteobacteria bacterium
ATAAAATGTATGACCGGCGCTTGCATGAATCGTCAGCAGACCATTCCTGGCGGCTGGCTTTAATGGTTCTGTTTTTCTCCGGGGAATTGAAGCTGGGACTGGATAGGGATCGAGCGATGAGAATCGCGTTGGTACATGATATTAATGAAGCGATCAACGGCGACATTGAAGCTTCCCGCACCGCTGCCGATAGACGACTGAGTGAAAAAAAGAAACAGGAAGAACTGCTGGCTATTGACGTACTTAAGGGAATGCTGCCCGATCCGGCCGGAAAAGAACTCTATAGCTTATGGAAAGAATATCGTGACGCGAAGACGCCGGAGGCGAAGCTAGTAAAAGCGTTAAATAATATCGAAGCAGCCACACATTTAGTTGAAGTGGGCCATAAAATTTATGAGGAAGCGGATTTTATCGTGGAACATCCTACCAGAAGAGTGAATAAATATTTCCCGGAATTGAAGCCGGTACTGACAATATTGAAATCGGAACTAAGGCGGGAATTCGAAAAAGGCGGAATCGAATGGAAAGAAAAATATGACCGATAATAATTTTAAAATGAATAATTATCGAAAACTAATAGGACGGTTCGCCGCAACCTTGCCGAAATTTCCGGACGGCCGCATTGATTATTCCGATAGTGATATTGCTCCGGTACTGACTGTGTTCGTTAAATACCAAAATAAAATCCTATTACTCAAACGCAGTAATAAAGTTCGAAATTACCGGGAATTATGGAATACAGTGGCCGGTTTTTTGGATGAAGACCGGCCTTTAGCCGATAAAATCCGCCAAGAGCTGAAAGAAGAGCTTGGTCTTGGGCCTGACGATATCGAACGGATCGAATACGGCCGCCGGTTCGAGCTGGTAGACGAGGCCATCGCTAAAACCTGGCTGGTGTTTCCGGCGGTAGTCGAGTTGATGCGGCTTCCCGGGATACGGCTGGATTGGGAACACAGCGATTACCGCTGGATCGAACCGGAGGCCCTAACCGACTATGCTATCGTCCCCCAGCTCGATACCAGCTGGAAAAACGCCAATACCGGGTCAGGATAGTTCGATTCGCTTTACCTCTTTGATATTCTGGCCGATAAATTTCTGGCCGAAGTTTCGGAACCGATCAGGTTCGTCGGTGGTTAGGTATTGGCGCTGTCCGCTCCGGCCCAGACGCTGCTCGATCTCAGTGTGCCGGGCAAGATAGTCCGCCAGTTTTTCCGCCACTATCCCGCTCGTATCCAATACGCGGCAATTCTTTCCCATAATCCTGTGAATCGCATCGCTTAAAAAAGGATAATGGGTACAGCCGAGGATCAGGCAATCGACCCGTTTCTGTTTTAGCGGCCGCAAATATTTTTTCAGGATCATATTGGTCTCGGGCTTGCCGGCCCAGCCTTCTTCCACGAGCGGCACCAAGAGGGGAGCCGGCTCCGAATAAATTTCGAGGCCAGGCCTAAGCTTCAGGAGTTCCCGCTCATATACGCCCGAATTAATGGTCGCCCGCGTGCCAATCACTCCGATCCGCCCGAACCGGCTCGATGCGACCGCCGCTTCACAGATCGGGATTACTACCCCGAGTACCCGCTTGTCTGGATGCGCTTGCGGCAGATACTCCTGCTGGATCCGCCTTAGGGCCTCGGCTGAAGCGGTATTACAGGCGAGAATGACAAGCTTGCACCCGCGGGCGAATAAAAAACCGACCGCCTGGCGGGTATATGCGAAAATTGCGGCCGCTGATTTGTTGCCGTAAGGGGCGCGGGCGTTATCGCCCAGATACAGATAATCGTAATCAGGCAACCGTCCGATAAGCGCCTGCATCACGGTTAAACCGCCCAAACCGGAATCGAAAATGCCAATCATATAAATATGGTGCTAATTATGCGAATAAATGCTAATCCATGAATTACTAATATAAAATACGCGCGATTCATGGCATTCGCATTTATTCGCGGGTTAAAATCATTATATTCACTTTACCATATTTGTAAATATAAAAAAATTTGTTATAATAAAATAGATAATTCATTAATGACCCCGTTAAACATTTTATGACTACCCAAGTCGATCAAAACAAATGCATCGGTTGCGGGCGCTGTACGGAAATCTGTCCAGACGTGTTCCGGCTGAATGCCAGCGGTAAATCCGAAGTCATCAGCCAGGCCAACACGGATTGTGCCATGAAAGCCGCGGATGAATGCCCGGTGGAAGCCATTACCGCAGCTGAGGACTAAAGGGCCGCATCTATTCATTTTCGAATAAAAAACGCAGGCGCCCCGGTATAACCGGGGCGCCTGTGTTTTTATTGAAATTTCATCTATTTTAGCTTGAATATCGGTACCAGGCTGCGCCCCGCCATGTCTTTAGGCTTGGCCACCCCGAAGAGGTCTAAAATGGTTGCCGGAACATCGACCAGCATCCCTTCTACCTGGAGCGCGCTGGCGGTAAATACCGGTTTGGTTTTCCGGTTATCCGGAGCCACCAACCAGCAGGGGACCGGGTTGGTCGAATGCTTGGTGTCGACTTCGCCGGTCTGGACATCGATCATTTCCTCGACATTCCCATGGTCGGCGGTGATGAGGAGCGCCCCTCCGCTCCCGAGTACGGTATTAAGCAGCCGATCGAGGCAGGTATCGACATGCTCGACCGCCTTCACTCCCGCTTCGTAAACGCCGGTGTGTCCGACCATGTCCGGATTGGCGTAGTTGACCAGGATAAAATCATGCTTGCCGCTATGAATCGCGGCGATCAATTTATCGGTAATCTCACCGGCGCTCATCTCCGGCACGTCGGCGTAGCTGGGGGCGTTTTTCGATGGGACAAGAATGCGGTCCTCGGACGGAAACGGCTGCTCCAAGCCGCCGTTAAAAAAATAGGTGACATGGGCGTATTTCTCGGTTTCCGCGATCCTTAACTGGGTTTTCCCCGACTCCGATAAAATTCCGCCCAGTCGGGTCGTGATTTCCCTGGCCGGGAACGCCACTTTCATGTTCAAGTCTTTCTCGTATTGGGTAAAGCCGACATACTTGATATCGGCCGGAGTCCGCGCCTGGGAGAATTTATCGAACCCGGCCGCGGTGAACGCCCGGGTCAGCTGGCGGGCGCGGTCGCCGCGGAAATTGAAGCATATGATCGAATCGCCGGCTTTAACCCGGCCAATCGGTTTTTGGCTCGCGTCGGTAATTACGATCGGCTCCAGGTATTCGTCGAATATATTCTCCCGGTACAATTTTTCGATCGCCTCAACCGGATCCGGCTCCAGCCGCCCCTGGCACTCGGTCATGGCCAGAAACGCCTTTTCGATCCGGTCCCAGTTCTGGTTGCGGTCCATGCTATAATACCGGCCCGTAACGGTCGCGATCCGGCCGATACCGGCCGCTTTAACCGCCTGCCGGAGATTATCGATATATTTAACCGCGCTTTTCGGGGCAGTATCGCGGCCGTCGGTTACTGCATGGATAAAAACCTGCTCAAGCCCCCTGGCCTTGGCCAGCTTAAGCAAGGCGAACAAATGTTCCAGCTTGGAATGCACCCCGCCGTCGCTGACCAGCCCCCAAATATGGAGATCCGCCCCGCGCGCGCGCGTACTGTCCAATATTTCCAGAAGTACCCGGTTACGGAAAAACGATCCGCCCTGGACTTGCATATCGATCGAAGGCGAAGCCTCGAATACGATCTGGCCCGCGCCCATAGTCTGATGACCGACTTCGCTGTTGCCCATCACCCCCCAGGGCAAACCGACCGCCAGGCCCGATGCTTCCAGGAGGATTTTCGGATACGACTGGTCCAGCATCCGTATTGTAGGCAATTTAGCCGCTTTCAGCGGGTTGCCGATGACTACGTCCCATTCTCCCCAGCCGTCCAGTATTACCAGTACGATTGGCTTGGTTGTTTTACTCATATATAAGCATTATAGCAATATTTCGTATTATTATAAAATCCAGCGCTGCTGAAACGCTGGACTATTTTAATTTTTGCGGCTAGCGGTATTAGCTTAATTTAGACGACAGTAAGCGGTAAGCAGACGGTAGATATGATGATTATTCTGGTGCGGCTGAAAGGAGAGGCAGAGTCTCGATGCACTCGTGTAATACTACGGGGCACTGCCGGCCGTTTCACCCTGGCCAGGATAACGATTCTGCCGTCTGCTTACTGCTTACTCTTTACTGATTTCACGATCTCTCCCTCAATCACACCGCCCTGGCTGTCATTAGCCTTTGCCTGCTTCCTGAAAATCAATAGCTGCTGCAGACCGGTAAGGACGGTGTTGGTGAGCCAATAGAGGGCCAGCCCGCCGGGAAAAGTTATGCCGATGAATACCGTTAAGGCCGGCATAAAATACATCATCTGCTTGTTCATGATCGCCATCACATTCTCATCGCGCGCACCGGCGCTTTTCACTTCGGGCTTTTTAGCCATCAACATCTTAGTCTGCCAGAATTGGGCGGCCCCGGCGGCAAACGCCAGAAATACATTCGGTTTGGCCAGGTCGAGGAAACCGAAGGCGATATTGTTGATCGCTTCCGGTTTGGCTATAAATGAATAGACCAGATTCAGGGTGTCGGCGGTAAAGCCGCTCCTGAATACCCGGTAAACCGCGATTAAAAAGGGAAACTGGATCAAGAGCGGCAGGCAGGAAGAAAACGGATTGACCTTGTTTTCCTTATAGACTTTCATCATCTCCCGGCCCTGGGCTTCACGGTCTTTCGCGTATTTCTTTTTGATTTCGTCGACTTTGGGCTGAATATCCTGCAGAGCTTTCTGCGATTTGATCGACTGTTTGGACAGGGGCCATAATATCAGCTTAATGACAATCGTCAACAATATTATAGTGATCCCTAAATCATGGCCGGGCACCAGGTTATATAAAAAAACCAGGAGATTCACGACCGGTTGATAAAAAAATGTGTGGTAGATATAAATCACGGAATTTAAAAGTTAATTGTTAATGGTACGAAATAATAATTAATTAAACTACCGGGTCCCAGCCGCCTTTGCTCCAGGGATTGCACCGGAGAACCCGCCAGGCCGCCTTAAAGCCGCCCCTGATCACGCCATAGCGTTCGATCGCGGTGATGGCATAGTCAGAGCAGGTGGGACGGAAGCGGCAACGGCCGAAAGGATAAAATATCTTTAACGGGCCGTGGTCGAAAGACAGCGTTTTTTGGTATATTTTCAAAATCATTATGACGATTAAACGGGTGTGGGCGGTTAGATATGATATTAAATCGATTAAATATTGTTTCATGGTTATAGGCTTAACTGTTTAGCAACCGCAGTTGTTCGAACTGCCGCATGATTGCCGCCTTGATTTCGGCGCCGCTTTTACCGATGATGCCCGCTTGCGCGATAATCACGATATCATAACCCGGCTTAATACGGCCGCTCTCCTGTTTTAGGATTTCTCTAAATTGGCGCTTGAGCCGGTTCCGCGTTATCGCCTGTTTGCTGATTTTATTACTGACGATTATTCCGAAACGGGAATGGCTAATGCCGGTTTTAACCGCTTTTACCCCTAATAATTCGCTATAACGCGAGCGGCCGGTTTTAAAGACCAGCTCGTATTCCTTATCTTTGGTTATCCGGTTTATTCTCGGCAACATAAAACTAAAAACCTAAAGCTTAAAATCCGGGTGCCGGTATTTTCATTAGCCTTCTTACAATCGCCGGCTTATTCCGATCCCGGCGGTTATTTGCTGACCGCGGTCCTTTTCTTATCACGCCGGCTTTTAATGACATTTCTGCCTGCCTTAGTCTGCATGCGCACGCGAAAACCATGCTTTTTTTTGGCTCGTTTGTTATTTGGTTGGTAGGTTCTTTTCGGCATAAATTTTGTGGTTCACGATCCCGTGCCTCTGGGCGGATTCCCTGGCTCCGGCCCTGGAAAGCGGAATTTCATTTAGTCTTTTTATTATATTATATTTTTAAAAAAATAAAAAACCTTGACGGTATTTTTTAAGGCTAATGATAAGTCAATATCGGCTGATAGCGTCAGGGCTGGTAAAAACAATCCTACTGTGCTAATATTTTTATATTGTTTTTTCGGGTTTTCCCGTTAATACCATAGCATTAATAATCATATCGGTCAATAATGAAAAAAGTGGTGCTTTTACCGCGGGAGCCGACAGTGATATTTCTTTCCACTGTTTATTAACATTTTATGAACATACGCGCCTCTTTTATGATATGGTTTTACTTGTTATAATCTAAACTATGTTACGATAACTTTTACCTGCCGACTCTTTTTAATTCGACTCTAATATAATTTTCAATCGATCATTTATTTCCGCGCCATTATTTTATATACAATTTAATATTTAAATCCTCATACGTTTATGACAAACGACCAAATATGGCAAGCCGTGTTGGGAGAAATCGAACTCAGCCTGTCCCGGGCAAATTTCACTACCTGGTTCAATAACACTTTCATCTCTTCATTCGAAAACGACCGGGTAATCGTCTGCGTCCCCAATACTTTCACCAAAGCCTGGCTGGAAAAAAAATACCATAAAGAAATTTCCAGCGCGCTCACGAATATAACCAACCAAAAAATCAAAGAAATCATCTATAAAGTGGAATTAAAGAAAATCAACCCCGTCTCCGGCTTGCTTAAGAAGATTAAGGTCAAAAAAGATGAGGACAAGATCGAAGAGATCGTCACTAACCGCTTCGGCCTCAATTCCCGCTATAACTTCGAAAATTTCGTTGTCGGCAAGGGTAACGAGCTCGCGTATGCGGCCTGTCAGGCGGTCTCGGCCAATCCCGGCAATGCCTATAATCCGCTTTTCATCTATGGCGGAGTCGGCCTCGGTAAAACCCATCTGATTCAGGCGATTGGGCACGAAATCGCGAAAAGAACCAGCCGTATTCTCTATGTAACCAGCGAAAAATTCACCAATGATTATATCCAGTCGGTCCGCAACGGCCAGGCTAAAGACTTTAAGGACCGTTACCGCAATATCGACCTCCTCTTAATCGATGATATTCATTTTATGGCCGGCAAAGAAGGCACCCAGGAAGAATTTTTCCATACCTTCAACGAGCTGCACCAGACCAACAAGCAGATCGTAATCACTTCCGACCGTTTGCCCAAATCGATACCGGCGCTCGAAAAACGCTTGCTTTCCCGGTTCGAATGGGGCATGATAGTCGATATCGTCGCGCCAGATATCGAAACCCGCTCCGCCATCCTGGAAGCGAAATGCCGGGAAAAGAACTACACCCTGGAGTCCGACATCATCTCCTATATCGCCGAGAATGTAGCTAATAATATCCGGGAGCTGGAAGGCGCCCTAAACCGCCTGATCGCTTACCACGAGTTCAATAATTCGAAACCGACCCTTAACACCTCGAAAGAGGTCTTAAGCAGCCTGATGACCAACCTGCAAACCAAGTCCCTATCCCCTAAAGAAATTCTGGAGACGGTTTCCCGTTTTTATAACATCAATACTAAGGATATAACCGGCAAAGGCCGAAAAAAAGAGCTGGTGTGGCCGCGCCAGATCACTATGTATCTGATGCGGGAGGAAATCAACACCTCTTATCCCACCATCGGCCAGGAGCTGGGCGGCCGGGATCACACCACCGCTATGCACGCTTACAATAAAATCTTAAAGGAAATAAAAGAAAAAGATAACGAAAAAATAAAACAGGAGATCGAATCAATCAAACAAATGCTCTACACCTCTCCGATTATTTAAAAGTTAATTACGCTGTTAATTCAACCTTAATATTTCCCCGGTTATCAACAGGTAAAAATTATATTCTCATTTATCCTTAATTTTATACACCCCCAAAACACATTATTTAATCCCTTTGCCCACACTTTTCCGCCCGCTAATTAAACCTAGGTTAAAACAAAAACACCCTTTTTCCCAAGTACCCACAGCCTTATTACTATATATTATTATTTAATTAAATATTAATATAATAAAGAATAGTACTGGTGTAGGTGTTAATAGGTGTATAGATTGAAAAAGCAAACCCGGATTCATAAGCGCTGGGGAGGGATATAAACAGTTAAATAAACATAGTTAAGATTTTATGAAAATTTCCAGCCTTCAAGAAAATATCAAACAAGGCCTGTTCGTAGTTTCACATATTGCCGGTAAAAACGTAAATTTGCCGATTCTGAACAATGTGATGTTTGATGCCAGTGACGGTGACCTGAAAATGATTACGACCGACCTGGAAATCGGTATTATCAGCCGGGTGCGGGGAAAAATAGAACAACCGGGCGCTTATACCGTTGATGCTAAAATAATAGCGGATTACATAAATTTATTACCTAACCAAAAAGTCGAAATCAAACAGAAAAACAATTCGCTTTTGATCGAATGCGGCAACTATAAAACTAAAATCAAGGGCCAGCCCGCAGACGACTACCCCCTAATTCCGAAAATCGAAAAAAACAAACAATATTTGATTAACCCTCAGGAATTAAGATCGGCTCTGGCCCAGGTGTTATTCGCCGTATCGAATTCAGAAACACGCCTGGAGCTGACTGGTGTGCTGTTCGTGTTCGGTAAAGACTTAACCCTGGCCGCCACCGACAGCTATCGTTTAGCCGAACGCACCATCAAACTGAAGGCGCCCGAAGACAGCCAATCGGAAAGCCAGAAAATAATTATTCCGGCTAAAACCCTGCTGGAATTATTGAGAATTTTAAGCAATTTTAAAGACGCGGGGCCGGATGAAAACCAGGCAGAAGTTAATTGTTACGTGTCGGAAAACCAGGTAATGTTCGCTATCAACAATATGGAGCTAATTTCCCGGTTGATCGAAGGTCAATATCCCGATTATACCCAAATTATCCCCAACAACAACAAAACCAAGGCGGTTATCAATAAAATCGAATTGGTGCGGGCGGTTAAAGCCGCCTCGTTATTTTCCAAAGCCGGGATTAATGATATTAATTTGGATTTTCCCCAGGGGAAAAACACGCTGGTAATTTCATCGGCATCGGACCAGGCCGGTGAAAACACCTGTAATTTGGAGGCCCAGGTAGAGGGGAGCGACAATGGGGTGGTAGTCAATTGCCGCTATCTCTTGGATGGCTTGAATAATATCGACAGCGAAGAAATCATATTTGAAACGGTTGACGCTAACACCCCCTGTACAATCCGTCCGGCCCAAAGCGACCAGTATATTTATATCGTCATGCCGATTAAACAATAACACCCTACGAATTTACGAATACAACCTAAACGAATAGTGTGTTTATGATGTTTATTTAATCGTTGGCTTATTCGTTGATTGATTCGTTGATTGGTAGGGTTTTGATAATAAAAAAAATTATGCAAAAAATTCGAGGATATGTATTTTTCGAGGATAAGAGCTTATCCGATATTAAAAACACATTTAAAGAATTCCGTTTTGACCAGGCGGTTTTTTCGTTTTTTACCTCGATTACGCTTAATGAAGAAAATTTCAGCTGCCCAGGCGTATTTATGAGTGGTGAAATTAAAGAGAGTTATGACCGCGACTATGTTATCCGGTTGTTTCGGAAACTGCTTGGCTTAAACGATGATTTAAAGCATTCCAGCCTGTCTTTGGCCGGTGTCGATAAGTTGAAGCCGGTTATTACCACGGACCACCCGTATGGCTGTTATTCCTGCCTGGTAATCGCTTCCCCGGAGAGCCTGGACAATATCGAATTATTAGCCGGGGAAATAAAAAGATTGGCGGCGCCCCGGGACTTATGGATTAGGACCGTATCCCGGGAAAACGGCCAGGACAGTGTCTGTATCGATATGCTCGGGGAAAGTTTTCTTGATATGCATTCAGAGGAACTGAATGATTTTATCAGCGGCCTGGATTTAATTATCGAGCAAAACAGCCGCATCAATTTGATCAAATAATATTTTTAATCCCAAGCCAAAAAACGCACACCTTGTGTGCGTTTTTTGGCTTGGGATTAATGATTTTAGATTATGTATCCGATAACTAATTATTTCCGACTTCAACCGTAGTCGACGCGGCAACGGAGTTATTGACGTTTATTGTGATGTTATTTGTCGTTTCTTTAGCCCCTGACCAGCCAACCGCTTCGGCATAGAGCTGGTAATCGCCGGTGGCGGGAATCACCGGCCATTGGCTTGAGATCTGGCTCGTATCTACCGGCGCGATCGCGGCCAGTTGGTGGTTATTTTTATCCGCGTCCAGATAGTAAATATTGATTTTAGCGATATTATTCGGGTTATAGGTGTCGAGTATGAGCGGCAGGGGGAAATCATGGTTAGCAACGGCGATAGCCCCGCTCGGAGTCGACCAGGACAGGTTAAAATCGCGGCTGAGTCCGGCGGTATCGATATTTAAATTGAAGGTTACGGTTTGCTCCCGGCAATTGTCCACGTCATCGCATGCCCTCACCATAAGGTCATGATAGCCGTTATCGAGAAAGCTTACGGATTTTTCCAGGTCAAAGGGATAGGAACGGTTAGTCGCGATCAGGTTGCCGTCAATATAATATTCGGCCCGGTTGATGCCGCGCGGCGCCGTAGCCTTGATCCGGGCGCTAAGCAGCGGATCGGAAACGGTTTGGTTCGGAACCGGCGCCACTATCTCCACCTCCGGCAGGTTCTCGGCCAGGTGGATGTTATCGGATTCAGTCGGCGGGGTGGAGCTGGCGAAGCCTTCCTTTTCGGACCAGGCCCGTACCCGCGATTCCCACAGTTCGAACTGGGGATCGCTTTCCGGGTCTTCCGGAGCCGGTCCGCGCGGGTCGTCTTTGTTGACATAATACAGGATGGAATGGTCGTCGCGGTAAGGCACCTCTTCGATCTGGCTCGCGGGTGTTTGTTCGGTTGCCAAAAGACCGGATGTCTTATCGAGTGCTACCAGTTTTTCGCCGGTGAGCTGCCCGTCCAGGACCGGTTTGCCGGTTTCGATTTTGTCCGGTTTATTGAAAGATTCGACTGGTGTGTCGCCTAGCACTTTATCCATATAATCGTGCCAGATCGGAGCGGCGACCGTGCCGCCGGCGGCGCCCGCTTTCATCTCCGAGTTATCGTTGTTGCCGACCCAAACTCCGGTAACGAGCGACGGGGTATAGCCTAGGGTCCAGGCATCGCGGTAATCGTTGGTCGTGCCGGTTTTAGCCGCTACTGGCCGGGAACCGAGCGTCAGCCAGTTATGTTCACCGAAAGCGTAGGCGCGGGCATTATTATCGGAGAGGATATCGTTGATTTCCCGCGCGACTTTGGGATCGAGCACCTGTTTTTGTTCGGGCTGGAATTCCTCGAGTACTTTTCCGTCCCGGTCCTCAACTTTCAATATGGCCGCGGTCGGGTGCCAGATGCCTTCGCGGGCGAAAGCGGCGAAAGCATCGGCGTGCTCCAGCAGCTTGATCTCGCCGCCGCCTAAGACCAGCGATAAGCCGAAGCGGCTGCGGTCATTCAGGGTGGTATAACCGAATTCCTGGGCCAGGTCCAGGACATTATCGATGCCGGCCAGATAGATCGCTTTAACCGCCGGGATATTTAATGAACCGGCCAGGGCGGTGCGGATTGTCACCGGCCCGTGCTCTTTCGAATCATAATTATGCGGTTCATAGGGATTGTCCGGATCATTGGAAAAATTAGTGACCACATCGTAAAGCACAGTATCGGGAGTATAGCCCTTAAGGAAACTGGCCGCGTAAACGAGCGGTTTCATCGAGGAGCCGGGTTGGCGCGGGCTGATTGTGACATTTACCTGGCCGTCGATATCGTCGTTAAAGTAGTCGCGGGAGCCGACCATGGCCAGGATCTGGCCGGTCTTGGGATCAATCGAGACCAAGCCGGCATTGGTAGCGTCGTATTTATCTTCGTTCGCCTGGGCATGGTTATCTATCACCTGTTCCGCGATCTGCTGTTTATACAGGTCGAGCGTCGTATAAATCTTAAGGCCGCCTTGTTCCACCATCGTTTCCCCGTATTTTTCCGTCAGTAATTCTTTAACATACATGACGAAATGCGGGGCGATAATATTTTCGGTAGGCGGCTTGAATACGAGTTCGAACTGCTTGGCCGCCTCGGCTTTGGCTTCCGAAATATAGCCCTGCTTGACCATTTGATCGAGAATATAATGCTGCCGGGCGATTAAAGCGTCTTTATTGGAGCCATAAGGGGAATAGAGGGTGGGAGCCTGGGGCATAGCCGCCAGCACCGCCGCTTCCGGCAGGTTGATATCCTTGGCGCTTTTGCCGAAGTAATGCTGGCTGGCCGCTTCGATGCCGTAGGCGGTCGAGCCGTAGGGAATTTCATTCAGGTACATTTGCAGGATTTGGTCCTTGGTAAACCGCTGTTCCAGTTTGTAAGCGAGGAGCACTTCCTTGATTTTGCGGGTATAGGTTTTTTCATTCGAGAGCACCGCGTTTTTTATGAATTGCTGGGTCAGGGTGGAGGCGCCGTGCTTTTCCCCCCTAAGGACGTTAGTGACGAAAGTGCGGAAAATCGCCCATAAACTGAAAGCGCCATGCTTATAAAAATCCTTGTCTTCGATCGCGATCGTAGCTTCTTTGACGTAATCGGGAATTTCGTCCAGGGATACCAGGGTGCGCTTCTCGTCGCCGTGGAACTCATAGAGCACGGTCTGTCCGGTGCGGTCATAGATCTTAGTGGTTTCCGCCAATTGGCGGTCGATCAGGCGGTTAGGATCAGGCAAATCGCGCGAGATCCAGGCGACCAGGCCGAAACCGGCCAAGCCGAAGATAAAGACCGCGATTAGGCCCGCGATTATAATATTTTTGCGGTTAAGCCACGCAGGCAGCCTGAACTTGCCCTGAGTCCGTTTGGGCCGCGAAGGCCGCGAGGGCTTAGGTTTGGGTACTCGGCTTTTGCCGGTGACCGAGCGTTTGAGATAGTATTTGTTTTGATGCTTGCGCCAGTCCTGGTTGCGGCGGTCAAGCGGCGGAATAGGCATAATATGGATATTCTATTGGATCGGAATAATTTGAAATTTCGTAAATTTAACACTAAAAAACGGTTAAAACCGTGGGTGACGTTGAAATTTAGTGATTTGCGATTCGAATATTTTTTCTAAGATTATATTATACAATTATGTCGTATTAAATGCAAGCAAAACGCATGGACCAATGATATTTTTATTCCCGATAAAATTTGGCCGCTTCTTCCGGGGGCATGGAATTGATGACGATCCCGCTTCCGAGCTCAACCCCGGCCCAGACGCTGTCGCGCGGCTGGATCTTAAGGTAAAAATGCTGGTCCCGGTCCGAAACCACCTGGTGCAGGAAATAATTGAAAGCCAGGCCCAGCTCGTCAAGCTTAAGCAGCAGTTTTTTAATGACTTTCGAAAGGGACTTGAATTCATCGTCGTTTAACTTGGTGATATTGTCGAGATGGCGCTTGGTAAAGATCCAGGCTTCGTAATGGTATTCGCTCGCGTACGGGGCGAAGGCCGCCACAAATTTATCTTCGTAGATTTTACGCTCTGATTTCATTTCGCGAGCAATAATGTCGCAGTAGGGGCAGGTGGCGTGTTCGATGCGATAGGACTGGGCCAGTCCCAGTTCTTCATGGATATCCGGGGGCAGGATATGGGTGGCGAAGACCTGGGAATGGGCATGCACGATCGAAGCCCCGGATTTCGA
>CAZYKS010000005.1:0-12790 GCA_964648375.1 uncultured Gammaproteobacteria bacterium
TTTACGAATATAGTATAATTCTGTAATCAATTTAATAATTATTAACCGTCTGGCCACTGGATACAGAGTACTGTGGGAAATTTCCATAGTTCTTAAATCCGGCGGCCAGGCTTGTGGAGAGAATACGAAGGGCATTGCCAGCAATCAAGTTATCGGTATAAGCAAAATTCGATCGAAATTACGTGTTATCGGTTATCAGTTATCGGTTATAATCGGTACCATAACCATTAACCCATAACCCATAACTTGTCGCAATCGGGAATGCGCTGCGTAGACAAAATTATGAGTAATAACGAACAAGTTTTCTCAACGGAGTGGCTGGGCCGCCCCCTCACCATTAAAACCGGGAAACTCGCCCGGCAGGCGAATGCCGCCGTTACCGTCCAGTACGGGGATACGGTGGTTTTAGCGACTGTGGTCGAATCCAAGTATGAGCGGGATTCGATCGATTATTTCCCGTTGATGGTCGATTTCGAAGAACGGCTATACGCCGCCGGCATTATCAAAGGTTCGCGCTGGATCAAGCGCGAAGGCCGCCCGACCGACGAAGCGGTCCTTACGGGCCGGATGATCGACCGTTCGATCCGGCCGTTATTCTCGGACGATTCCCGAAAAGACGTCCAGGTGATCATCACCGTCCTGTCGGCCGACCAGCAGAACGACCATGACATCCCGGCATTGATCGCCGCTTCCGCCGCGCTATCGATCGCCGGCCTGAATTGGCACGGACCGATCGGCGGCATCCGGGTCGGCCGCAAGGAAGGCCAATTGATCTTCAATCCCACTTACGAAGAGCGGCTGGAAAGCGACCTCGACCTGATCGTCGCCGGCACGGACAAAAAAGTGATTATGATCGAAGCCGGGGCGAGCGAGGTCAAGGAAGACGACATGTATAACGCGATCCTGGCCGGGCAGAAGGAACTCCAGGGCGCGATCAAACTGATCGAAGAGGTCAAAGCCAAAGTCAAGGTAGAAGTAAAAGAAGCCAAAAAGATCGAAAAAACCACAGAGGAAAAACAGGAGCAGGAAGAAAAAGAGAAGGTATTGGCGCTAGCCCAGGCCTGGCTCGATTCCAATATCAAAAAAATATTATTCGATAAAGTTTATTATACCAAAGGCGAACGCAAAGCCGCGATTGCCGCCATTAAGGAGGGCCTGGAACTGCATCTGCACCAGGCCGGCATCGGCAAGGATAAGCGCGCTCACGCCGTTAACGCCCTGGTGGACAAGGCCTGCGAGGCCGAAGTCACCCGCGCGATCATCGAAGACAAGCGCCGGGTGGACGGCCGTAAACTCGACGAAATCCGGCCCCTATCCGCCGAAGCAAGCGTTCTGCCGCGCAACCACGGTTCCGGCCTGTTCCAGCGGGGCGAGACCCAGGTGATGAGCATCATCACCTTAGCCGGACCGGGTATGGCCCAGATGCTCGAAGGCATCGAAGGCACCGGTACCAAGCGCTATATGCACCATTATTATTTCCCCCCCTATTCGGTCGGTGAAGCCAAGCCGATGCGGGGAGTGGGCCGGCGCGATATCGGGCACGGCGCCTTAGCCGAAAAAGCCTTAGAGCCGGTAATCCCCGATAAAGAGGATTTTCCTTATACTATCCGGGTGGTTTCGGAAGTGATGAGTTCGAACGGCTCTTCGTCCATGGGCTCGGCCTGCGGCTCTACGCTCGCATTAATGGACGCGGGCGTCCCGATCAAGAAGCCGGTTGCCGGTATCGCTATGGGTCTGGCTTCGAATAAGGACATGAGTAAATGGGAGGTATTAACCGATATACAGGATCTCGAGGACGGCCAGGGAGGGATGGATTTTAAGATCACCGGCACCCCGGACGGCATTACCGCGATTCAGCTCGATACCAAGACCGACGGCCTTACGGACAATATTATAAAAAAGACTTTAACTCAAGGTTTAAAAGCGCGGATGGAAATTATCGAAGTGATGAAAAAGGCGATTGCGGAACCGCGGCCGGACCTCTCCCCATACGCGCCGAGAATTACCAGCTTTAATATCCATCCGGATAAAATCCGGCAGGTAATCGGCGCCGGCGGCAAGGTTATTAACGAAATTATCGCCGCAACCGGCGTTACCATCGATATCGAGGATGACGGGTTAGTGGTAGTCTGCGGCACGGACGCGGAGATGAGTAAGAAGGCGGTTGACTGGATTAACGATATCGTACGGGACATCGAAGCGGGCGAAATATTTACCGGCAAGGTCGTCCGCCTTATGGATTTCGGCGCTTTCGTCGAACTTCTTCCCGGACGGGACGGGATGGTGCACGTCTCCGAACTCGCGCCTTACCGGATCGAAAAGCCGTCTGATTTTTTAGACACGGGCGATGAAGTGACGGTTAAAGTGAAAGAGATCGACGACCAGGGCCGGGTTAACCTGACCATGCTCGGGATCGACGCCAACCAGCCGCTCTGGGCCAGCGAAAAAGGCAAGTCAAGCGGATTCGGAGGCGGAGGCGGCGGACGGCCGCGCTACAATGACGGTCCCCGGCGTCCCAGCCGTTTCAATAATGACCGGCCCCGGCGGCCGGGCGGAGGCGGCGGACGCGGGTTCGATCGGAAATAATAAAATAATTCAGGATTTAAGATTTATGATTTAGGAATGGTATAAACGCGGAATGAAGATGATTATATAATTTTATATATTAAAACACCCTGGTTTTTGGGTGTTTTTTAATTTTTCCGGTACGGGTTACGGTCCGTTATAGGAAAGAGACGCATGCAATGCGTCTCTACCGGGGGAAGGATATTTTGATATTGTCTTATTTTTTATTGCCGTTGCTGCGGCTCCAGGGCCAGTTGAATTTATTGTTCGTATCCTGGTTTTTATTATTGCCATCGTTTTGTTTCTTATCGTCGTCCGCATTATCCGCTTGCGGGGACGCTGGTATTAGCGGTACATTCTTTAGTTTCGGAGTATCGTTGGTGTCTTTAGTTTGTCCGTTATGTTTTCCGTTATCATGGCTATTGCCGTTATTTTCGTCAGTTAGCGGCCGGATAAAGGAAGTGGCATTGTTGGTAATGGCATCAGTCGCGTCCAGGGTATCATCCAGGCTTTTTTGGTCATGATCGCGGTAGGCGTCTTCGGCTTTTTTCAGCTTATCGTCCAGGCGCTGGAACAGGGAATCGACATCTTCGGAGCGGTAGCGGTCGCGCGGCAGGGTTCGCTTCAGTTTTTCGATATCGGATTTGGTTCTGTCCAGGGACCGTTCAGCCGTAGAACCGGAAGCGGTTTCATCCGGTACTGTCCGTGGTGACCGAGAGCCGGCATTATCGTTATCCGTCCCAGCATCCCCAGCACCAAAAGCCGGATGGGGTTCGGTCGTCGTTCCTTTATCCGCGTCCGTCCCGGCATTAGTACGGTTAAAGCGGTTGAGGAATTCTTTTATCGAGGTACTCGCCAGCCGGGAGGGCGGGGTTGGCGTTTGCCAGCCGTTCGCGGACGGGCGTCCGCGGTCCGGAGTCGATGATGCCATCACCGGTACGGTGCCGGTGGCCCGAAGCGGCGGCGCCTGATCCTCATTGGCGGGGGCGGCTTGTTTATCGCGCGTTAAGGGAGTCGAGGTCGCCCGCGGCCGTTTGACTTTATCCAGGGCCAGGGCGATTCGGTCGACTGTGTCTTCCCGGGCGTTGATACCGATGTTCTGGGCCACTTTGGCCAGGGCGCCGGTTTGCTCCACCTGCGCCTGGTCCACCAGTTCTTTTACTTCCGGGCTGGGAGCGGTGGCGGCCACGTCAGCCGCGGACTCGGTTAAACTTACGGCCCGGTCCACGGTTTTTACCAGGTTATCCTCTTTTTCCCCGCCTTGCTTGCTTAAAATATCGGCTTCAGCCAGACGGCGATCAGCCAGTTTTTCATAGGCTTTTACCTGTGCTTCCGGCGTGTGCGCCAGGTTCAGTTCGACTTGTTCGATCGCGGTCTTGACCGGATAAAGCCAATGGCCGTCAGTAACGCTGGCACTGGCATAAGCGTAGCCGGGGACGGTTACTATCACTATCAGAAGGAGAACGGCGATTACCGGAGTCAGGCGCAGGCGCGGCCAGGAAAAAGCAACCGGAAAGTCGATTATTTTCTTTTGCCAAAAAGTCATAAGCAGACGGAAACGGAGCGTAAAGTCGGCGCGTTTACTCAGTTTCTTTTTAGGGAGATTATTCAGTTGTTTTTCTATATCGTAATTCATAATAGATTAATTTAGCGGAAATGAGTTTATTTTATTAAAGGCCATATCGCATGGTGGAGCCTGAATTCCCACTCCCCGATCGTAATCGAGGACAAGCTTCGTGGGAATGACGCATTTAATAAAAAATATTTATAAGATTAATATAATTACCTTTTTTTATTTAATAACTGTTCACGTAGTTTTTTCAGGGCGCGGCTGATCTGCGTCCGCACCGCGCCTTCGTCTTTATCGAGCAGGGAGGCGATCTCGTTATTATCAAGGCCGTCCACGAAGCGCAGTAACAGCACCTCCCGGTGATAATCATCCAGCCTTTGCATTTCCCCGATCACTTGTTCCAGTTCCAAGGCCGCCTCGGTTCTGGTTTTCGGGTTGTGGCCGACGGTCTCCGCATGTTCCAGGGCCAATTCCCGTCCGGCTACCCGGTACCAGTTAAGGAGATGGTTTTTAGCGATTTTATAGATCCAGGCCTGAAACGAGCGTTCGCGGTCGAAAGTATCGAAATGCCGGAACGCTTTAATGAACACTTCGGAAGTCAGGTCTTCGGCGGTGGTTTGGTCGAAATTAACCCGGTACCAAAAATAAGTATGGATCTTATCCTTAAAAGCGTGGTAATACTCGAGAAATTCCTTGTGTTCGCTCATATATTATACAATATTTTAACCAGTTTGTTACCGGGGCAGGTAATTAGGAAAAAAAAGGAGAGGCTTGATTTTTGACCCCCTCCTGTCCTCCCCCTCCGGACCAGGGGGAGGGACGTACTGAAACATCTGGTGTTGCTGTTTAATAAGGAGAGGCTTGATTTTTGACCCCCTCCTGTCCTCCCCCTCCGGACCAGGGAGGGGGCAACAATCCCTGGATAAATATAAATCCGGTCCGTTTCAATAATTAACCTTACTGGATTTTTCTGTATTTGGCAACTGCATAGCCAAACAAGTGCTGTCAAACAATATAAAAACCCAGGTACGAAGTCGTACAGCTGGGTTTTTATGAGGATACTATTATTTATTTTTTATTACAGCCTTGCGATTTGTTTTTATCCTGGTCTTTATTCTTATTCTGGCTTTGGTCTTTGTTCTTATCTTTATCCTGGTCCTGATTTCGGTCCCGGTCCTGGCTGTTGTCCCGGTCCTGGTTCCAAACCGCGGTATCGGCTTTAAAGGAGAAATTATTGTTGTCCTGCTTAGCGGCCCCGCTCATCACCCGGCCTTTTTCCTGGCCGCTCATCAGGCCCTGGTTTTTTCGGTCATTGGTCCAGTGGGCCATTTCGCTGACCCAGGCGCCATGGTTTTTATATTCATTATTTTCGGAAGCGGTGTTTTTGGTGGTATTACTATCGTTGTTATGGTCATAGTCATAATCATGGTTATAATTGTTGCAGTTTCCGGAGCAGGCCGTACAGGGGGTTTGGCTGCAGCTGGTGCAGGTAGTTTGGCAGCTGCAAGCGCACTGGCAATTGCAATTGCAGCTGTTATTGCCCGTATTCGTGCCTGAACAGCCTTCATCCACAGTCCCGTCACAGTCATTATCCAGGCCGTCGCAGATTTCCGCGGCACCCGGATGGACAGACGCGTTATTGTCAGAACAGTCGCTGTTATCGGCGACATAGCAGGCAGGCTTGGCGCTGGCTTCGATCGAATCGTTGGGGTTGCCATAGCCGTCGCCGTCCGCGTCGCGGTAATAGGTGGCCAAGCCGCTGCAGCCCTCATCCACGGTCCCGTCGCAGTCATTGTCGATCCCGTCACAGGCTTCGGTCGCGCCCGGATGGATATTCGCATTATTGTCATTACAGTCCGAATCGACGCTGACATAGCCGTCCGGGGCGGTCGAGGCGGTTTTAGTGACATTCGCGTTGCCGTAACCGTCGCCGTCCAGGTCGCGGTAATAGGTCGTTAAACTGCAGCTTTCGTCCGCGTTGCCGTTGCAGTTATTGTCGATACCATCGCCGCAGATTTCCGTGGTGCCGGGGTTAATCGCGGCATTATTATCGTTACAATCGGAGTTATTGCCGACATAACCGTTCGGAGCGCTGCAAGCGAGAGTGGTCGTAGCATCGGTACCGTAATTATCGCCGTCAACATCCCGGTACCAGGTCACGAGCACCCCTTCATCAACAACACCATTACAGTTATTATCGACTCCGTCGCAGATTTCATTCGCACCCGGATGGACGTCCGCGCGGCTGTCATCGCAGTCGTTCGAATTCGCAGCATAACCGGAAGGTTGGGAAGCCGCTTGTACGGTTATGTTCGGATTACCGTAGCCATCACCGTCAGCGTCACGGTAATAGGTAGTGGGACTGGTACAGCCCTCGTCCACGATGCCGTTGCAGTTATTGTCGATCCCGTCACAGAGTTCAGCCGCACCCGGATGAATCACTGCATTGGCGTCGGAGCAATCGTCCGCGTTGTCGGCAAACCCATCGGGAGCGGCGCAGCCGACCGTGGTCGAGGCGTCCGTGCCATAACCGTCGCCGTCAGCATCGAGATAATAGGTACTGGTAGCCAGGCCGTCGTCGACCAGGCCGTTGCAGTCGTTGTCCAGGCCGTCGCAGATCTCACTCGCGCCCGGGTTGACGTCAGCGATCGAATCGTCGCAGTCGCCGGAACTGGTCGCGTAACCGGCCGGTACCGTACACCACACCTGCGTGGTCGAAGCGATGCCGTAGCCGTCATGGTCATAGTCGAAATAATAGGTACTGGTCGCCAGCCCCTCGTTAACGGTGCCGTCGCAGTTATTGTCGAGCGCGTCGCAGATCTCGTCCGCGTCCGGGTTAACAGCCGCGTTCGCGTCATTGCAGTCGAGATTATTTTCGCTGTAGCCCTGCGGCAGGGAGCAGGCCTCGAGCGGTTGGCCCGGATTGCCGAAACCGTCGCCGTCGGCATCGAGATAATAGGTCGTG
This sequence comes from uncultured Gammaproteobacteria bacterium, assembly GCA_964648375.1. Lineage (GTDB taxonomy): Bacteria > Patescibacteriota > Patescibacteriia > Patescibacteriales > UM-FILTER-48-10 > CAZYKS01. Next base: position 7,101 of record CAZYKS010000005.1, read on the forward strand.
AATACGCCGTTGCAGCTCGTGGTATCGACCGCATCGGCGCGTACGGCCAAAAAAATACCGCTGCCGGCGATAATCGCCAGCACGGCTACCATGAGACTGAGAGTTTGCTTTTTCGTTAGCATAATTCAAGGGCAGATAGGCGGATTGTTCGCTATCTGCGGTTTTATGGATAGATAAGTATATAAAAACACGCTGTGAGCGTGTCGCTAATTAATATTACAAATTAATTGATTATTTGTTACCGGAGGGCCTGGTGTTAAATTGCGGATTATCGGTTTAAGGAGAAATGTTTTAAATTAGTAAATTGTGATATTTATATCAAAGGGATGTTTTGGTTCTCTGCGGTCGCTCGACATAACAAAAAAGACGCAAGATTTTGCGTCTCTACTTGACAAATATATTTTTTATGCTATACTTAAGTTAACCTAATAATTTCAGTTTTCGTTTTCTCGTCACCTGTCTGGCCATTCACCCTTAACCGTTCTTTACCGAATCTTTATTTTCCTTCTCCTACCCGTAAATTTGGAAAACCCAACTCCATTTTTACGGGTTTTTTCTTTGGTTGGATTTAATCCGCGATCAGGCGGGCAAAGTCGCTGGCGGTTATACGCTTTGCCAGCTGGAGAAATATGAACCAGGCGGAACCGTTGTCGGGAAGATAATAGCGTCGGTAATTCAAAGGGTTAACATACCAGGCCTGGCCCTGGTTTTCGGTAGCGAGAAAAATCCGCCCGGCCCGCTCCCGGGTAAAGGCCAGGTCGATCGGCAAAGCCCCGTTCGCGACGCCCGGGTCATAGCCGTTTTGGAATTCCATCAAATCGCCAAAGCCGTCATGGTCGCTGTCAATATTCGAGCTATCGGTCCGGACCGCGGTTTCGAAATTATCCGGCAAGCCATCGCGATCGCTGTCAGCTCCGTTCAGGTAATCCAGGCCCACGGGGATTTTTACCAGGTCCTGGTCAGCCAGGCCCACGGCATGTTCGCCGGTAAAGAGCATAGCCGCGGTCGCGCTCGCGATCTCGGTTATCACCGGTTTATCCGGGTCGGCGTAATAGAGCCGGCTGGCAATGTCAGCCACGGTAATGAATGAGCCTTTAAGCCGGGAATAGAGATTATCGTCCGCTACCCGGTAGTCGCTGAGAAAGGCGCTCTCCGGAGAAACCACGGTCAGGTCGATCGGAGCGATCGCGCCCAGGGAAACCTTCACCCCGGCCCCGTCGTCCGCGCGCACCGTATAAAAAGCGAGCCGGCCGCGGTAATTGCCGGGCACGGCATAGGCCGGCACCCGGGCGCTCAGCATGACATTTTCGCGCAACTCGCCTTTTGCGATCACGAATTCATCCCCGGTCTTGATGTTCAGCCAGTCCTCGAAGCCGGGAGCGTCTACCCTCACCCTGACCCGCTGGTCAACGTCATCCGCGCTGCGCAGTAAAGTGACGGAACTGCCGTAGCTTTCACCCGGTTTCAGGCCATCGGCCTGGAAATACGGAGACGACAAACCGAAGCCGGCGGCTTCAGTGCCGGTTAGCCGGGCCATGGTGGAACGGTAAAAGCTATAGCCGGTCAGGCCCAGGCTGATAAGGACGAAGGATAGGAAAATTAGCAGTTTGGGTTTCATAAAATATAGAAGGGTTAAGACGGCGCCAGAAGGCACGAGAGGGGGAGAAGGGAAATAGGACTGTATTAATTTTAGCAGTTTTTCGGATTTTCAGGAAATTTTTAATTTTCAATAAGCGAAAGGAAGTGTTATAATATGAATATTGATACAAACGGTTTAAATTACCAAGATTAAATAAAAAGTATTCGAAAATGGGGTTCACTTTAGTCCAAATCAACCAATTATTACTCAGTTTCCGTTATTTTATTCTATTTCCGCTGGTCGTTATTGAAGGGCCGATTATTACGGTAATTGCCGGCTTTTTCATTTCCCTGGGGCAGCTCGATTTTTATTTGACCTATCTATTGGTAGTGGCCGGCGACCTGGCCGGCGACAGCCTTTATTACCTATTGGGCCGCTTCGGTAAGACCGGATTTTTAAGCCGTTGGGGCCGCTTTATCGGGTTGAATCAGGAGCGGATAACCGGAATCGAACGGCATTTTAACGACCATGGCGGCAAGACCATGTTTATCGGCAAATTATCGCACGGCATCGGCGCCGCTTTTCTGGTCGCGGCCGGCCTCGGCCGGATGCCGTATCCGAAGTTCGTCTGGTACAATTTCCTGGCGACTGCGGTCAAGTCTCTGGTCCTGATCGCCATCGGTTATTATTTCGGCCATGCCCTGACCCGGATCAAAACGCTGCTGGACTGGGTCGCGGTAATTATCATCGGGGCCGGCCTAATCGCGGCGGCCTGGTATTATTTTTACCACCGTCCGCGTAATCATGACGTATGAACAATAGCGAATTCAGTTTGGAAAAAAAATCGGTTACTACCGATGCCGGCCGGATCTATTATTACCTGAATAGCGATTTCCCCGGCCAGCCGACGATTCTGTATCTCCACGGCCTGTCTTCAAACCATACCACCTGGATCAAAACTGCGGCGACCATGCATGAACACGGGTACAACGGCCTGCTCGTAGAACAGCGGGGCCACGGACATTCCGATAAAAGCAAGCGCCGATCCCTGTATCGGATGCCGGTATTCAGCCGCGACCTGGCGGCGGTAATCGCGGATGCCGGCATTGGTAATATCGTCCTGGTCGGTTATTCCTACGGCGGCGTGATCGCGCTCGATTACGCAGTTAATCATCCGGAAACGCTCACTGGCCTGGTCCTGATCAGCACTAACCACAAGAATCCGCTTCGTTACCGCCATCTCGGCTGGCTCACCCCGGGCGGGCGGGCAATCGTCAGGTCGATGGCGTTTCTATTGAGATGGCAGCAACGACGGCAATATTATTATTATGACCCGTTTATTTCCCGCAGTTATTGGCATTCGGTGTTCGAGGGATTCACGACCATGCCGCTAAGCATCAATTTATGGATGCTCGAGCAGATGGGAAAAATCGATTATAGCGCCGGGTTAAAGCGGATCAGCGTTCCGACTTTGCTTATTTACAGCAAAAACGATCCGTTCGTGACAAAAGCCGAGGTAGATGATATGCTTAAGGGACTGCCGCGCGCCAGCGCGGCCGTTTCCGCAAATGACAGCCATTTTATCGCCTCCCAGTCCCAGGCGGAAGTCACGGAAATTTTACTTAAATTCATAACTAAAATCGAATCGAAGTAATCAATCGGTCGTTGTAAACCAGTCTACCCACAAATCAACAAATCAAATACAAATTCACAAATATTCATATAAACATTTAATTTCGGAATTTGTAGATTTGTGAAAAGATATGTAGATTTGTGGGGTAATAGGTTAAAAATTTAGAATATATTTTAAATATTAGTTTATTATATTATTACCGTGTAAGTCGTGTAGTCAATATGAAAATAGCGATTTTCAGCGATACTTTCATGCCCGCGGTCAACGGCGTCGCCAATGTCGTTTACCAGTCGGCCCTGGCGCTTTCCGGACGCGGCCATGACGTGCGCCTGTATACGGTGTCCCGTTTTCATAACGGCAACCTGTCGGCGATTTTCCACAATAAAGTCACGCCCGTGACCCTGCCGTCGCTGCCGTTCTGGGGCTATAAAGGGGAACGGATGGCCCTGCCGTCAGGGCGGAGCATGCTTGACCTCAAGAAATTCGGCGCCGACATTATCCATGTCCATACCCCGTTTCTGGTCGGCTGGGAAGCGGTGATCAGCGCGAAACTCCGGAAAACCGCGATTATCGGCACCCACCATACTTTTTATGACTATTATTTGAAGCATATCAAGCTCGATAATCCGGCCATGAAAAAATTTTCCTGGAAATATATCGTCAGCTTCTACAACAATTGCGACCTGGTGCTCGCCCCGACCCGGGCGCTGGCGGACGAACTCAAGGCTAACGGACTCAAGCCGAGATACGAGATCTTGCCTAACGCCATCGATACGCACGCTTACCGTCCGGCCGGGGAAAAAGATAAAACCGCGTTAAAGCGCGGTTTTGGCGTTACGGGCAGGGCTTTCATATACATGGGCCGCCTCAGTTACGAGAAAAGCATCGACCGCGTTATCACCGCCTTTGCCCAAGCGGCCAAAGCCGATTCCGCTGCGACTCTCATGCTGGTCGGGGACGGGCCGGAAAAGGATAAACTCGAACAACAATGCGCCCGGCTCGGTATCGAAGGCCGGGTTAAGTTCACCGGTTATTTAAACGGAGCCAAGCTGCTGGCGGCGCTCCAGGCGGGCGACCTGTTTCTGACCGCGAGCGAAAGCGAAAATATGCCGATCTCGATCCTCGAGGCGATGGCCACCGGTCTGCCGGTTATCGCCACCGCCACGGGAGGGCTGCCGGAAATCATCGAAGACGGCTTTAACGGCCGCCTGATCAGTTTCGCCGACCCGGGTAAGGCCGCCCGCGAAATGCTTTCGCTCCTGAATAATACCGCCGCCCTGGAGGCTTTTTCCCAGGCGGCCCGCCGCCGAGCGCTTGATTATTCGCTCGACCGGGTTACCGCTCAGCTCGAGAAAATTTATAAATTCGCCTTAACCAACGTTTATGAAAGTATGCCTTTACCTGGAATATCTTAATTTCCTGAATGGATGGTTATATCAGCGCATCGGCACCGGTCTCTTGTCATCGTATAAGAACCAGCGGGTGATCCTGGAAAAACTGGGAATCGAAACCAGCGACCGCTGGGATAAGACCGCTGACCTGTTATTGATTAATACTCCCTGGTTGAAGTCGCTGTATCTAATCCGGCAGGCGCGTCGCCGGGGAATACCGGTCATCATCTGGTCGCATGTCACGGCGGAAGACGCGAGCGCCGTTTTCCGCTTCAACCGTTTCCTGTTCCCGCTTATAAAAAAATATCTGACTTATGCTTACAGCCGAGCAGATATTGTCCTCTGTCCCAGCGCTTATACCCGGGGCCTATTGCTCGCATATGGCCTGCCGCCGGAAAAGCTCAGGGTCCAATCGAACGGGGTCAAAACGGGCGCATTTTACCGGGATGAGGCCAAACGGGTAGCCGGACGGAAACAGTATAATCTCAAGGGGCTGGTGATCGGTACGGTCGGATTGGTGATCCCGAGAAAAGGAGTAGATACCTTCCTTAAATTAGCCCAGGAATTTCCCGAGCGGCAGTTCATATGGTTCGGCAAGATTTACGGCCGCCTGATGGTCAAGCCGCTGCCCGCGGACCGGCCCGCGAATACGCGCTTTACCGGTTATGTCGACGATATTCTGGCGGCCTTTAACGCGCTTGATATTTTTATCTTTCCTTCTTACGAAGAGAACCAGGGAATGGCGATATTGGAGGCGGCCGCTATTGGGCTGCCGATTATCGTGCGCGATTTGCCTGTTTACCGGGGCTGGCTCGAGCATGGGGTTAACTGTCTTAAGGCGAAAGACGATTCCGAATTCGTTAGTTACCTGCGCCGGCTGGAAAACGACCGGGAATTACGATTAAAATTGAACGCCGGCGCTTTAAAATTGGCGAAAGAAGAAAGCCTGGACACGCTCGCGGAAAAACTGGATAAAGTGTTTGGCAAATTATTAAATTAGCATAAATTATTTTTCATGGCAGCAACAACCAAAAGTCACCCTAAAACCGAACTGATCATTGCCAGCCTGGTCGGCATCGCTTACCTC
>CAZYKS010000006.1:0-12428 GCA_964648375.1 uncultured Gammaproteobacteria bacterium
TATAAAATCGGCGCCAGCGGTGTCAGCGAGAGCGACAGCGCCTGGACCAAAGTTAATGACTCGCACCTGGGCAGCCAGACTTACGGCGGCGCGTCCGATACGACCGTTACCGGCCTGGCCTCTTCCACCCGGTATGTATTCAATATCTGGGCTTATGACCTAGCCGGCAATACCGCCAGCGCCACCACCGAGGTAGTGGCCACGACTAGCGCCGACGCGTTTTTAGAGCAGACCTCCTATCTCTGGGAAAACGACGACGCCGGCGACGTTAATTCCAATAGCGCCGCCACCGGCACCGAAACCATACTGACGGACGTGAATATCGGTGAACGCGCAGTGGCCCGAATACAGCTCGAAAATAACGGCGGGGACGCGGCTGCGGGTAAAATTTACCGCCTGCAGTACGAAAACCAGACCGCCGCCCCCGGCACCTGGACCAATGTCGGCGCCGGCACCGAAATCGCCTACTCGCTCGGACTGTCCGGCGTAAGCGGCGCCAGCCTGACCGCGCTTAAAGCCAGCTCGAGCGCCAATATTCGGACGGACGGTTATTGGTACGAGAATACCGCCCAAACCGCCAGCTTTAGCCTGACCCAGGGATATGTGACCGAATTCGCGTTTATGGTCAAAACCAATAATGCCGCCACGGGCACCACCTACCGTTTAAGGCTATATAATGCGACCGACGATAAAGCCTTGAATAATTACGGCGAATATCCCGCCCTAGTTACGGCTGATAATGACCATCTGCGGTATTCGAAAAATGCGGTTTCGAGCCTGCCGGCTAACGCCAACGACCAGACCTATTATCTCGACCCTAAAGGCTACGCGGACGTAGCGGTTGATGATGATTCCGACCGGGACGTGGTTACGGCAAGCCAGTATCCGGTGATGCTGTTCGCCACACCTCACGATAACGACAGCGACGCGATTCAGGTCGCCTGGAACGGACAGTCGTCCGTAGCGCCGTCGACGCGCGCCGTTTACCTTCAGGTTTTCCGCTACGGTTCACCGGACCAGTGGGTAACGGTGGCGACGGATAACAGCACAGCCGCCGATACCGATTTTACCCTTGTGGGAAGCTTCAATTCTTCGCTTTCCAGCTATTATGACAGCGATAACACCACTCATTGGCGGGTATACCAGGCTTCGGGCAGTGAAACCCTGAGAAGCGATTCGTATTCGATCAATTTTTCCGTGCCGGTGCCGGGAGTGGAACAAGCCCATTACCGCTGGCGTGAGGATAACGGCAGCCAGACGACCGCCACCTGGCGCGAATCCGAGGATACGGGCGATCCGAGCGCGCCGACGGTAGCGATCGATAAGAACGAAAATATCCGCTTGCGTTTTTCGCTCGCCAATACCGGCGGCGGCAGTGCCAGTAATTACCGCTATCGGATCGAATATGCCACATCCACCGGCGTTTGTACCGGCATCAGCGACTGGCACGCGGTCGCGACCACGACCGGCACTGGCAGCCATTGGAGCGTAGCCACGAGCACCAATGTTACCAACGGCTCCGCTACCACCAAGCAAATGGCGGACAGTGAAGGCTATACCTTTAGCGCCGGTCAGATAGTAGCCTATCCCTCCGCTACGACTTCGGCGATAACTCTGGCGGAGAACAATTATACCGAAATCGAATATGTGGTGCGCGCGACCGCCGACGCCCAAACCGCCGGCACTTATTGTTTCCGAACCAGCAATGACGGGGCGGACCTGGAAGCGTATGACCGTTACCCGATTATAACGTTATCGGGAGATACCAATACCGCTCCCTATTTTACGGTCGCTCCGAAAGACGGCGGTTCGGCTTCGACTTCCCCCGGCGAACCGACCAATTACGGCAATGATGTTACTTTTACGGCTACCGCTGACGACGATGAGGACGGCGGCTATTATCTGGCCGTGTGCAAAAATAATTCCATTACCCCGGGTGTGGACGGGCCTCCGGCCTGCATCGGCGGAGACTGGTGTATTTCCGACCTGACCGCCACTTCGAGCGAAGCCACCTGCACCCATACCGCCGCGGAAGCGACCGAGCTCAATAATTGGTATGCGTTCGTTTGCGATAAGCATGCCGGCTTCGGTATCGCCAAGTGTTCGGGCGGTTCGCAGGGTTCCGGGGGCGGAGGGATCAACGATTCGCCTTTTGTCGTCAACCATCCGCCGGTATTTACGAGCGTTTCCACCGATAGTTCCCATGATCCGGGCGGCACTTTCGTCATTCATACGGTTTCGAGCGATACCGATACGGCCGGCGGCGCTAATACCCTAACCCTGTATGTCTGCAGCACCAATAGCGCTACCGTATTCGGCTGTACCGACGATACTTTCTGCTCCGCGGTGGCGGCCGCTTCCCCGAATGCCTCCTGTTCTTTCGCCACCTCGACGCCGGCCGCGGCCGGAGCCTGGGCTTACTGGGCTTTCGTCTTCGACAACCATGATACCCCGGCCGCCGCCAACCCGAAAAATTCCACTTATGTAATCAATAATGTGGCCCCCATTATGGGCGCGCTCGAATTGAACGGCGGGGCCGATATCGGACTTCAGATCCGTCCGAACCAGACTATCGTCCAGACGGTAAATACCAGCGTAATGGACCTGAACGGATGCCATGATATCGATAGCGCGATTGCGCGCGTATATATGTCGGGCGTTACCGGCGGTTATAATTGCACGGCCAATGACAATAATTGCTACCAAATCACGACCGCTAACTGCGTCAAGAGCGCTTGCGACGCTTCCGATGACACGATCGCAACGTTTACTTGCACCGCCAATCTGAAATATTTCGCAGAGCCCACGGACAATTCTACCGGCAATCCCTGGGAACCGTACCAGTGGCTGTCTTACCTGGAGGTATATGACGGCGCTAATTATGTCGCAACCACCTCTCCCGGAGTCGAGCTCAGCACCAGCCAGGCGCTGGATGTTCCCGAAAATAAAATCGACTTCGGCGCCGGTTTCAGCCCGGGCGATAATACCGGTACGGACAATACCGTTACCACCGTGATTAACTGCGGCAACTCCCCGATTGATACCAACCTTTCCGGCACCAATATGGTCGGCTATCCTTCCGGCGTAATTACGGTCGATAACCTGAAATGGGATTTGAGTAATTTCAACTGGGTGACCGGCACCCATGTCTTAACCTCGAGCGGGGCCAACGTCGATATTAACGCGCCCAAGGCGACTACGACTTTATTTAACGCTGAAGATGAGATCCTGTGGGGGATCGGCATTCCGGCGGACGCCGATGCCAGCATCTTTACGGGAAAAAATACGTTTACGGTGATACTGGATAATGACGGATGGCAGTAAATTGTAATTTGTAATTAGTAATTAGTAATTTGTAAAAAATTTATAATACTAAATTTATAATTTATAAACCGTGACCGGTATTTTACGGACATATTTACGGGATAAAAATGTGGATTGGGATGAAAGTAAATAATTTTATAAAAAAATTTATTATTGTTCTTGCAGTTATTTTGGTCGCAGGTGGGGCAGTATATTACCTATGGCAAATACTTCGTCCGCAGGCGCCGTCGTTGGCGCCGGTTGTCGGGTATGACGAACTGGAAGCGAATTTTAATGCGAGTTTACGCGGGGCGATGGTGGCTTTATGGCAGGGCGACAACAGCGCTTTGGTTCGGGATACCGCCGAATCGTTTCAGGCCTGGCAAAAGATAACGAAGCGCTACCGCTACCAGCCGCCGGAAAAATATGCCCAGGCCGAAAATTGGGAAGTACAATCCGGTAATATCAGCGACCAGCTCGAACAGGCGGCAGAAGCGGCGATTAGGGGGGACAACCAGGAAACCGCAACTGCCTTAATGGCCGTTAGCGGGGCGTGGGCGGGAATCAGAAAGATAAATACGGAAACGGATATAAACGGCCAACTCCAGGATTTTTATCGGTTAGCGAAAAACATATCGGAAGCCCCGGATAAGGCCCGGACCGCCGCCGACCTGAATGAGCTTAAGCTGGTATATACCCACCTGAAAACATACCGGCTCGGTGATGATTACGGCCGGATTTTGAGCGCCATCGGCTCCGATATTCAAACCCTGGATAAATCATTGGACGGGCCCGACTTTAAGCAGGCACAGGCGCGGCTGTTAACAGATTTTTTCAGTCTTTATCTGGGGTATGGATAGTTTGTTTACTAGTTAGCCGCAAGCAGTTGAAAAAATTTGGTAAAGAGAAAAAAATATAAAAATAATTACTAATATCAGGAAATAAATTTAAAATTTTGCAATAACATATTTTAGAAAATATGGAAAGTTCGTGGTATAATATAACCTATAAATAAAAACATGCCGCAATATCGAAATACAACATCAATGGGCTTTACTCTGATGGAGGTAATAGTGTCTTTGTTCGTGGTTATGACCCTGACATTGGGAATCTATAGTCTGGTTATTATGTCCCTTAATATCACTGCTGACAATAAAAACTACGTGGAAGCGATCGAGATCGCCAACCAGAAAATGGAGCAAATCAGGAATATGCCCTATAAGGAAGTGGGTGTAATCGGCGGCATTCCTGCCGGTACGATGCCGCAGGAAGAAACACTTTCGCGGGAAGGTAATTTTACGGTCAATAATTACGTCACCTATTTTGACGATCCGGCTGACGGCCAGGCGGGGTCGACCACGCCCGATACCATCCCCAACGATTATAAGATCGTTTCGGTCAAAGTTTCCTGGATGAGCAAGGCCGGCACGAAAAGCATCACTGTGTTTTCCAAAATTATTCCGCGCACGGTTGAAACCAGCGAGGGCTACGGGCTCTTAAAGATATCAGTGAATGACGCTTCCGCCATCCCTCTGGCCGGAGCGAACGTGCGGGTGGTCAATAATCTCGTTAATCCGCCGATTGACGTCGTTAATCTGACCGATAGCCGGGGAGAATTGTATCTACCGGCAACATCATCATATCAGGGATACGAAATTACAGTCACGAAAACCGATGAAGAACCGCTTTATTATTACGGCAAGGATCAAACCTACGCCACCAGTACCGGTAAGTCACCCTTCCATTTGACCGTTTCTGAAGGTTTTATGACTACAGAAGCATTTACCATCGATAAACTGGCTCATCTCGAGATCAGGACCGTAACCGCCGATCTGCCGGAAAACTGGCGCGTAAACGAACCGTCACCGTCCCGGCAGCAGCTTAATCCGCGCGTGGCCCGAGACGGTTCCGATAACCTTTATTTCACCTGGCAGAGCCAAGATACAGCCTCATCGTTCGTGTACGTGCAAAAATACGATTCGAGCGAAACGAAGCAATGGGCGAGCGACCATAAGATCAGCACCACTCCGAACCAAACCAATCCCGATATCGTCACTACCGCCGCCGGCGAATCGTTCGTGGTCTGGCAGGACAATTCTTCCAGCCTGAAAGCTCTGACATACGTCCCTAACCGGAATCAATTCGCCGCCATCGATTCCGGCAGCCGAAGCCCGAACACTGCCGTATCCGCGCCAATCGAGCTGGCCCGCAATCAGGGTATATATGGTAATCGTTTTGCTTCTTTGGTAAATCGTTTCTTAGCCGGATGGCGTACGGTTGGTGAATTGTATGATTATTTTAATTTAAAATTAGCCATTTTTAATCAATCGAACCGCGCAAACGAATGGATAATCGATCTTAAAAATGATCTTAACACTATAGTCGGAAATTTGAATATTCAGCCCGTCCGCGCGGTGGGATCGATTGTACAAACCACAATCGGATCACCCGAAAGAACCAGCCATACCCTGACGGCCACATTCGACAATCAGCCCGCAGCCGGAAATGTATTGATCGCGATCGCTGTCCAGCGCAACAGTTGGGATTCGTTCGGACTACCCTATAATGCCGCCGGTAATTTTACCGAATCGGTATACAGCGATGCTAATGCATCGCTCGACGTCGGCATCTGGCATAAAGTCGCCGGAGCAGGCGAGCCGCAGCAGATATCCCTAACATCGAGTGATGATATTAACGGGGGCGTGATGATGCTTTTGGAAGTGTCGGGGTTGGATACAAGCGATTTAGTCGATGTAACGGCTAAAAACGACCAGACCGGCTGGGACTCGTTTACCGCCACTACCGGTTCAACGCCGCCGGCGGAAGGCAACGGCTTCGCGGTGGCAGCTATTACTTACGGGGATAACGATTTTTATACGCCAAATTCATCCAATTGGTCTTCGATTTCAAGCGACCACTGGACGCAACAACTGTGGCGTGACTGGTATACCGGCAATGACGGTTCGCTGGCTGTAGCCACCATGAACATCAGCGCCTCGGCCCAGCAGCGGGCCACTCTGACGCTCTCCGGCTCCGACAATGAAGAGCGGAACAGCGCCATGGTCGTTTATCGCCTTTACGATCCGGACGATGCCGCGGTAAGCGCGACCGGCACGCAAATCGCATCGGTAGTAACCGGTACGAATGATGTTTATATCGGAGGAAAATTCGCGATTACGGACCTGACTGGATCCCGTAATGTTACCGGAATTATTTTATCCGAATACGGCAGTATCGACGCGCAAAACGATCTCGATAATATCAGGCTTTATTACGATCTTGATACCAGTGCACCTTACGATTGCGGCTCCGAATCCTTTAGCGGAAGCGAAGCCCAGTTCGGCGCAACTGACAGTGACGGCTTCAGCAACGCTGACGGAACTTCGGCATTCAGCGATGCGGTGCAGATTTCCACCACTAAAACCCTGTGTTTATATCCGGTGATGGACGTCGGTACCGGAGCGGCTAAAGGTGAAACGATTGAAATCAGCATCGATGATCCGGCCAATGACATTAGTTTAAGCTCCGGGACCATGGTTGCCGGAGGGGCCGTTCCCCTGGACGGAGCTACCTTAATAGACATACCGGCGGAACTGCACCAGGACGGTTATATCTGGCGCAATGATGACGGCGGTGAAGGCGATGCCAGCTGGAAGGAGGCGGAAAATACGGACACCAAAACCACCCGGGAGGCTACCATCCGCCTGCGTTTCGAACTGTCCAATCGCGGCAGCCTGGCTTCAGCGGCCGTTCCTTATCGGCTTGAATACGGCGAAAGGCTGACTACCTGCGCGGCCGCGGCCTGGACCGCTGTGCCTTCGGACAATAGCCGGGATTGGGAAATGTCCGCCAGTTCCTATTTCAGCGACGGCGACCCTACCTCAGAACAGCTTTCCAACCCATCCGGCTATACGTTCCAACCGGGACAGATAAAACAAAACGATAACCAGACCGGCGGACTGGTCCTGCCGGGGGAAGCGGTTACCGAAGTGGAATACTCGATCGAGGCGACCGTAAATGCCAGCGATAATCCTTATTGTTTTCGGGTAACTAACGGCGGCAGCGCGATTGACGCTTATGACGTTTACCCCGAAGCATCCATCATCGGCGACGATAACGTTTATATTACCGGCCTGGATGCGAACGGCAACGAGCTCTGGGCGGTAAAACGGGTGAATGCCGATAATTCCAGCGCTAACCAGTCATACCCGCGCATTGCCTTAAGCGAGGTGGGCGGAACCGCCACTACGGCAGTAGTATGGCAGGACAGCCGCAGCGGCAATTGGGATATCTACGCCCAAAGTTTCGACGTTAACGGCAATAAGCTCTGGAACGGCGGCAGCGACCTGGCAATAACCGCCTCATCGACGAACGAGTATTCGCCGGTAGTGGCGATCGGACCGGACGACGGCGTCGTGATTGCCTGGGTAGAGGATACCCCGGGCGGTAGCGTTATTTATCTTGGGAAATATGATCTATCCGATGGCAGCGGTTTATGGCCGCATGCATTTCTGGCGGTTTCTTCCATATTCGATGTAGACGAACCGAGTATCGCGGTAGATGCCAGCAATAATATTTATCTTGCCTATACTGAAACCGCCGCCGGTATTAATACCGCCTATCTGGCCAAATACGACCCCACAGGCAGCCAGCTGTGGGATGTCCCGGCGAATACGGAGGCTGCAATCGCAAATCAAAAGGAAACTGCAGTAGCTCTGGACAGTTCCGGTATTTATATAACCTGGTCGGATAACCGCGAGAATAATTACGATATTTATACGCAGAAATATGATTTTGACGGAAATTCCGCCTGGAGCGAAGATCAGCGGATCAATATCGATCTTAGCACTTCCACGGAGAGCCTATCCGCTCTCATTATTGATTCGGCCGGTACTCCTCATGCCGTCTGGCAGGACGGCCGGGACGGGAATGAGAATATTTATGCGACCGCGTTCGGCGACCCTGATGCACTGGCGGCTGCGCCAAATATACCTTTAACCTTAAGAGGGACCAAGACTATAAGCGAAACCCCGAAGATTTATGAATACAACCGGCTTTTAACCACGGACGCGAATGGCCGGGTTACCGTCCCGTTGGAATGGGATACCCCCGGCTATTATGCGGAAATAGCTTCAACCTCGCCTAAGACGATTAAACTCCGGGATCCGGCCCAGCCCCTGGAGCTTATGCCGGATCAGGATCAGACCTGGGTTTTATATATAGAATAATACCTATGAATACCAATAATAATACCGGTTTTAGCTTGATCGAAGTAATGGTGGCTACCGCTATCCTGTTATTAATATTAACCCTCGGCTATAATTTTATCGTAACCGGTTTCCGTGCCTCCACTTTCAATTATGAGCAGCAAACCGCGATCGAAAACGCGCGGCGGGCTATGGAAATCATGACGCGGGAGATCAGGGGAGCAAATACATCCGCCCGAGGCGATTACCCCTTGGGCAGGATCGGGGAAGACGATTTCATGTTTTACGGCGATATCAATTACGACGGAGTATTCGAGCGGATACGCTATTTCGTAGACGGCAGCAAGCTTTTCAAGGTCGTTACCCAGCCTGGGCCGCTCACCGATTACCAGACTGTCGGGGCTACTACGACCATCGCCAATTACGTAAATAACCAGGATGAACCGGTGTTCATATATTATGACAACGATCGCGATGAAACCAGCGATATCGATAGAATTAGACTCGTTAATATCGTATTGAAAATAAACGTAACCCCGGAGCGGGCTCCGAACGATTATTATGTGGAGACGGATGTGCACCTGAGGAATTTAAAGGATAATTTATAATCCCTACGAATCAACGAATCATCTCACGAATTTACGAATAAGGGAGAGAATGTGAATATAACGAAAAATGTATAATTAACATGAATAAACATTTTGACAATAAGGGTTCTATGTTAATGCTGGTTTTAATCGCGACCGGTCTGTTTCTTGTGATCCTTTTGGGCGCGATCAGCGTGGCTTTATTGCAGCAGAAACTGAATATTCGCAAAATGGCCCGGGCCCAGGCCCTGCATGTTGCCGAAGCGGGGGTTAATTATTACCGCTGGCTGCTATACCATTATCAGAACGAATATTGTAATTTCGAAACCTGCCAGGGGGCGCCGGATTATGGCCCCTACGGGCCTTATCCTTATACCGATTCGGCCGGTGAGAATATAGTCGGCTACTACGAGCTGTATATCATTCCACCGGCGAAGAACGGATCGACCGTAGTCAATATCCGCTCGGTCGGCTGGGTAGCCGATTATCCCCGAAATACACGGACAATCGAAGTCAAGTGCGGCATTTCTTCCTGGACCACTTATGCTACCATGACCAACGGAGCGGACCATGATTTGGCTTACGGGGAAACCTCGGAAATCTGGGGTCCGGTACATTCGAATTACGGGTGCGTGAGCATGGACGGGATCGCCAACCATATCGTCACTTCGAGCCAGCTTCATTGCGGCAGCCATTTCGGCGTGTATACCTGCCGGGGAGGGGCATGCGATCCCAGTTGGGACGGAAACGACCCGCCGCAGAATATGCCTGATCCGGAAAGGGATAATTTCCGCGGGGGGCGGGATTTCGGCTCGCAGATACCGGTAGTCAGTTTCAGCGCCAGCGTGGGCGCCGAATATATGCGCAATGTTTACGCCATGTCTACCAGCAGTGACGGCTTATTATTCGATCCCGCCAATACCGGTACGGCTGATCCCTATTCCGAGGTAGCCTATCGGGGCTGCCAGTCCGGCGGCAGCTGCCAAAGAGGCTTTCATATTACCTTTAAACCCGGAAATAAATTCGATATCCGTATGGTGTCGTCGCAAGGCTCCAATTATTCGATCAATAGCCAATCCGGTGCGACCGAATACGAAGTTCCCGCCAACGGCATTATTTTCGTGATGCAAACCGTCTGGGTGGACGGCCAATTGAATAACGGCGCCTCCGGTACCCGGGCGACTATTCTCGCCTTCAAGGATCCGATCGACGGCGATAATAACGCCGATATTATCATAAACGGCAATTTACGCTATAATAACTATGACGGCAGTGACGCTGTCGGACTGATCGCCCAGCATGATGTTACCTTTTCGGAGGATTGCCCGAGCGATCTCCGGGTGGACGCGGCCCTGCTCGCTAAAACCGGCAGCCGCTTCTCTCCGGATTTTTCGCCGAACAAGAATTCGGCTACTATTTACGGGCAGACCGCTTCATTTTTACAACCGACGATGTCAGCTGGTTTCAATTACCGCTATTATGTATATGATAATAACCTGACGTTCGCCCCCCCGCCCCATTATCCCACCACCGGTCAGTATACGTTTATATCGTGGAAAGAAGAATGAAATCCTACGAATCTACGAATCAATTCACGAATTTCACGAATTCTAACAGTATAAATTCCACCGATATTCGTAGATTCGTGATTGGATTCGTAGATTCGTAGGGTAGAAAACTTTATTAAAATCCATAATAATTTTTTAGAATAATGAAGAATAAATTACTGATTATCAATCTGATCCTGTTGGCGGTGATTATGCTGGTGTGTTTTATCATCGGTTTGATTTTGGTGTCAAAACTGCACCTGACCGCGTTACTTCCCCGTGCACAGGTTGCGATCGCCCAGGACCAGGAAGAAGTCGACAGCTCCCCGCCGAAGATTTCCAATATCAAGATCGCGGATATTTCCACGGCTTCCGCCACGATCAGCTGGCAGACGGATGAACCGTCCGATTCGCTCGTAAATTTCGGCTTGAACAAGAATTACGGGATCGTAAGGGAACCGCGCTACGATAAAACCGAACATTCGGTCGTAATCGACGACCTCCTGCCCGGCAAAACTTATTATGTCCGGATTACTTCGTCCGACGAATCCGGCAACCAGGGAATATCGAGCGATTACAGCTTCACTACCGAAGGTGAATATCAGGCCAAGGGCGAGGGCAGCGAGGGGACCGAGGGCACCGGTAAAACCGGTGAAGGCCAGACTATCGTCGAGGAAGCCAAGGAAATATTGCAAAAAATCACGAATGAGCAGAGTCTGATGGTGCTGCAGGCGCAGATCCAGGAAACAGCCGAACAAACAGTCCAGCCGCCGACTATTATTCTCGATATGGCGAATGTCGAGGTCGGGACCGATTACGCCATTATCCGCTGGAAAACCGACAAGGAATCGGACTCGATGGTGGCCCTGGCGGCTGATGCCGATTATAATTATCTCGCTGACGATCCCTATACCTGGAAAACCGGCGATCCGGACCACTATCTCCTTGACCATGAAGTCGAGGTCCAGGGGCTAAAGCCGGCGACCGATTATCATTTCCAGGCCTATTCCTCGACCGTCCTGGGGCTGACGGGCAGAAGCGGTGACCTGACTTTCCGGACCAAGTCGATCTTGCCGGAAATTTACAATATTAACCTGGCTAAGATCGAAGATGAAGCGGTTACTATCACCTGGGTGACCAATGTTCCCTGTTCGTCATTCGTCGAATATACCAATCTTGACACCGACGAAACCAAGCTGACAGGAAATTCAAGCTTTATTACGGTAAATTCTATCCGGCTTACCAACTTAGTGTACGATACCTATTATTCCGCGGTCATCAATGTCGAAAGCGAGGATGGGGAGAAGGCGTCCTCAGAAGCCCTGACCTTTATCACCACTAAGGACGAAATCCCGCCGGTAATTTCCAAAGTCGCGACCGAGTCGACGCTCTATCCCGGTTCGGAAAATAAAGTTCAGACGATTGTCAGCTGGGAGACCGACGAACTGGCGGGCTGCCAATTGTTTTATCACCAGGGATTGGTCGCTATCGGTGACGGCGATTCGCTGCCGGAGGAAACCGAATTGACCCAGAGACATGTCCAGGTAGTGACTAATTTCATCCCCTCGACCGTCTATAAATTCTGGATCCAGTGCAAAGATGAGGTCGGCAACCAGGGGAAATCCGAGGATTATACCATGCTCACCCCGACCCAGGAAGAGAGCATTATCGATATCATCATCAAGAACTTCGAAAGCACCTTCGGCTGGGTCAAGAACCTGACGGGAGGGGGAGGGGGATAATTTAGGAATTAGGATTTATGATTTAGGATTTATGATTTAGGA
>CAZYKS010000007.1:0-9559 GCA_964648375.1 uncultured Gammaproteobacteria bacterium
TGCGCAGTATACGCGTAAGGGCTTTTTGATTTTTCCGGGAGAAATGTTGCGGTTTGACTGTCTGAAGGGCCAGGGGCGAAATGCGAATGATGTAATATCGGAGGGTTACGGCAGTTCTCTGGCTGAAAAATATAGCTTAATGTGACCAGGTAACGTTACCTTAACGTTATCCTATTGGACTGAAACCGAAAAAGCCGCCGTCGCCGCCGATATTCCTATATAATCCCTTATTCGATGTAAATATAAATTCTTACTCAGACAACTCTTGCAATTGCGCCGGAGTTTTTTATTGCCAAAATTATAAAAGTCGCGATCGTAACGGCCGACAAATTTTTTTGTCCGAATTTTTTTATATTGCTAACAAATCGTGCACTGTATTTATTAACAATTTTTATAAGGGCAATTAACAGGCAATTAACAATTTATCCAGAGTGGATTTTTCGCGAGTGCATTTTGGTCGGATTCTTCAAACTGGACAAGCTGCGGATAAGCTGGGAATGAAAACGGAAAAATTAAATATAGATTAAGATTAATCTTTAATGTTTCATTAAAATTTAATGTGGACAAAGGGGGATAAGATCAGCTGATTTTTCTATTACGTTTTTGCAATTATTGAGTTAGACTTCATATTAGTGCCTTGACTTCGGTTCGGGCATTTTAAATTCAGCTAGTCTCGGGTGCCGAGTTATTTGGGCTCGGCCAGCGAGATATTTCATAGTTATTCACCCGCACGTTCGCGGGCAGTTCGCGTTTGTCCAAAATAAATATGATGAAGAAAAAAGAGCTGATTAGCCTGAAGCAGGCAGCCGAGCTGACCGGATATAATCAGGATTATATCGGACAGCTGATCCGGTCCGGCAAGATCAACGGACAGAAAATTTATACGAAAGTGACCTGGGTAACCACTGCCGAGGAAATTTTAGCGTACAAGAATAAGGTTGAAGGGATCACGGACAAAATCGATCGCGCGATTTCGGGCAAACCGATGGTTTCACGCTTTATACGATTGTTCGTACCAGCGAATAGACGACAAGATAATTTAAGAAACTAATTTATGGCTTATCGGGTTAATGAAAAATTAAAAAACAGGCTGAAAACCATAGGCGTTAGCATGGGGGCGGTCTTCGCCGTGGCCGCTATTATAGCCGGAATCGGCCGGGCCGGGCTCATTTATTCGGCTTTCAGCCAGAATAGCGGGAACAGGGAAATAATGGATTTTTATGCCGGAAGCGCCACGGTCGAACCGACTCCAGGCGATTATACCACGGGCTGGTGGTCGGTTTTTAACGCCCAGGGCCAGCCGCAACTACCGGCGGATGCGGATATCGACCAATTCGACGAGGATAATTCGGCATTTTACCGCGGAGGGAATTATAGTATAGTTTGTTCGGATTTCTTAGCCGATAACGGCCAGACGGACAGTGGAAGCCCGGTAGCTACAAGCAGCCGCACCCAATCCGGGCCGGCGAGCGGCGATAATATAGCCGATCCGGCCCCTGGCACCGGTTTGGATAATACCGGTACATCGTCCGGAAGTCAGGCCGATAATTCGATCGTTGGCGGAGGAAGTATGGAATCAGGAGCAACCACGACCACAAGCGACAAGCAAGGGACAGATTATAATGATGGCAATGGCGCGACCGCGACACCGACGATTGACATTTTGTCAGGTGAAGATGATGACAATAATCATATCGAAATTTTAAACTATAACGAAAAGGATGCGGATGTGGAGATCGATGATGGTACGAAGACCGGCAGTTCGACCGCTGATAATTTAATTTCATGGGTAAAACAGGCCGCTTTTAACGCTTTTGAATTTTTAGGGGCCAGGGCGCAAACAGAAGATAGGTCAAGCGTTGGCTCCAACCGGCCGGGAGAGTTCATTTTGGCAAAGATTAAATTTTCTTTAGCTTCAGTATTTTTCCAGTCAGAAAGCACCACCTCGACCGCAACCAGCGAGGAACAAAGTACGCTTATACAGACAGGCGGTCCGGATAATTCCAGCACTACTGTTAATTATGGCAACATTGAAGATAGTGATAACGCAATAGAAACGGATAACGGGGCAAGCGAACCAGCCGAAGACGGAGCCGGGAACATTAACGGCGGTCAGATCGATAATAATTCTCAATTCGATGTTCAGCCGGCTCAAAAAAATAATATCAATTCAGACGATAAGGAAAATGCTGCGGGTGGGACGGAAACGGAGGAAACCGGTCCGATTACGGCAACGCCGTGGCTTAACTGGCTCGGATTCGCTGAAGCGCGGGCGCAGTCATTGCCGCATATCGTGATCTGGTACTCGGTCGGCACTACTACCAATCCGCGCTGGCAGAAGCTCGGGGTAATCGGAAAAGACAAATTATCGAATGCCTTAAATAACGGTTATTTAAGCTATGATGCGCCATTGATCGGTTCCTGGGACGATATCGCGAGCCTGAAAATCAAGCTGGAAGGCAGGACGCCGGATAATCAATCGTTCGTGACCTATCTGGACAGCGTTTGGGTAGAGGCCGCGTATAGCGATAATCCGGTTGCGGAAAAAACGGATACCGGACTCCCGGGCACGTTAGAGTTGGTTTCTGACCGGCTGGAATTTGGGGTAAACGATAATGGGGAGCTGGATTTCCGCTACCTTAAAAACAAAACCGGCATCCTCGACAAGGTGGGCGAGACGTTAGGGCTGGTAAGTTATTGGCAGAACATAAAAATTAATGCCGTTATAATCGATTCCGATAAAAATGAATTAAACATCCCCCTAACGCTAATATTCAAAGAAAACGGTGAGTTTACGGTTAAATGGCCCAAGATGGGGAGAAATTTAAAGCCGGGGGAATACAGTTTAAGTTTTAAGATCGAAGACGATTCGGGCCAGGAAACCGCGGTTATGGAACCGAGCCAGGAATTTTTATGGGGGGTGCTGGCGCTGAATATGGATAAATCGTCATATCTTCCCGGCGATACCGCTTTTCTCCAGATGGCGGTTTTGGACGGAAGCGGCCATACGGTTTGCAACGCCGATCTGGTTTTGCGCGTCACCAACCCCGCGACCGGTGCGATTACGACTTTAACGACGGCCGAAAATACCATTATCAAGAATCCGGAATGCGGGCCGGATTCGATTACGGGCGCGCCTGATTATTCCGCCCAGGTATCTTTGAGCGCAATGGGCGATTACGCGCTTGACCTCGCCGCTAAGACCGCTGCCGGCAGCGAGTCGATCAGCGATACGATCGTCGTTAGCGGCGGGGAACCGTTTTCGGTTGCGCGCTCCGGCCCGACCCGAATTTATCCTAAAGCCGATTACGAGATGGAGACAACGGTCACTGCTGCCGAAGATTTTAAGGGCGATATTACCGAAACCGTACCGGCAGGATTTAAAATTTCGAATTACGAATTACGAATGTCGAACGATAAGACGAAGGATCCGTTCGGGGGTGATTATAAATATAGCGAAACCGTCGTTGGCGAAGATAAGCGATTACTTTGGCATGATGTCGAACTGGTTGCCGGCGACAAGCTTGAGATCAGTTATGTATTTGACGCGCCTGATATTTCCCCGGAATTATATCTTGTCGGTCCGTTGGAGTTGAAAAATGTAATCGGTAATCGGCGATCGGTAATCGAAAATCGCCAGTGGCAGATCGCCTCTGATGCGGTAACGAAACGGGCGCGCACGGTCATGTTTCCGGCCGGGGTCTATAACGGCGGCGCCACAGCCGGTAATAATACCAACACTGATTATGCATTCAGCGCTTTTAATTTTCGCCTGGCTGAAACCGGAGTGAATATCGAGGACGCTTATGTGGTTTTCGAAACCCAGTTCGAAGCTTACAATAATTCCGGCGGCGACTATACCGGTTATAAACTGTATTTCGATTCCTGCGCCGAATCATGCTCTGCCGACGCTTTAGGCACGGGCGACGGACAGGTGGTCGAAGACGACAACACGATCCTGGCTTATGACGAAGCGGAAAGCAACCAGGTCCGGTTATTGTTCGATGTAGCGAACGAAACACAATTAGCTGCCTATAGCGGTAATAATACCGAGATGCTGGCCCAGGTCGGCTACCAGATCAAGAATGGAACGTCTAAAACCGCGATCGCTAATGCCAAAGCGGTACTAGTTTTAACTTACACTTATGATGCCGATGCGCCCGCTATCACTAATACAGTCGTTTATCCGCTCGCCTCCACCAACGGCACGGACAGCGGTTCACGCCAGGCTTCGATCGGCGGCTGTACCCGGAATAATAACTGTCCGATTTTCGATTATAATATGTCCATTCCGGAATTAACCGACTCGAACAACCGGCTGACTTATTGGTTTAAAATGTACGAAGCCAATGACAGTAATGGCGCTACTGATTTGGATCCGAACGTTAATATTCAGACGTTTGACGCCAATAGCGATACTTTCCACTATGAATGCAATAACGGCGGAACCCAGGGCAATATGCCGGCGATGTATTTTCCCGATTGGGCCTCTTCCGGTTTTACGGAAAATACCTCCCAACAGCTCGAGTATTATATTAATACCGGTACCAATTATACAGTTGGCGGCGAAATAGCCGAAACTTATATCGCTTCCAGTTCGGCCGCCACCAAGACGCGCACTGTTTCCTTCCCGATTGGCGTGATTTCGAACGGCATGACGACCAGTCCGGCCAGCGCCGAGACGACCGTATATTTTCCGGAAAATGGCAGCGGATCCGGCACCGTGACGGTCAAGAGCGCCTGGATCAGGCTGGTTACCAATAACTATAATAACGGCAATGCCAGCGTGGCAGTTACCACTAAGGTCGGCATTAATACCACTTCCGGATCACGATCCTACGCTTATAACGGTGGCAATACTGTAATAAACCCCGTGATAAATATAATCCACATCATCCCTTCCGGCGATTATTCTGAATTGGAACAGGCTAATGCCGTTAGCGGCAAAATTGTCAGGGTGAATACTACCTTAAGTTCAACCAATTATGGAGGTATCTCGGCCGAGCTGATGATTACCTATACTTACACGGACGAAACCAACGGTTATCTTACGAGCCTTAACCTTAACGGCGGCCAATCCCTGGTTAATCCGGTTATCGCGACAACTACTGCGACCGCCCGCGCAGTCATGCCCGAGCCGGCCGGCAAAACCGTCCGCGCCGCCGGTCTTTTCTCGAGCTTTTTGAATAGCGACAATACCGGCGATGTGCCTTCCGGTTCGGTGTTCCATTTCGATGCTGGCTTAGCGACCGGCAATCCTAGCTGTTCCGCCGCTTATAATGCCCGCCCGGACGATGTCAATAGTTACGGCGAGTTCTATAAAAACGTCCTCTCCGCCATGAATACGACCGATGGCCAGGCCTATAACGCCTGTTATGCCGATGACGAGCCCTTAGGGTCGACTGACGGCGCCAAGATGAACGGCCAGCTGATCTATACCTACCAGTACGTTAACGTACGGCCGACCGGCAGTTTCGTTTCGGCCGTACAAAAGGGGGACGGCAGCGGCACGGCCGATATCGCGATTGCGGTAAATGACGGCAATTTCGACGATTGCCGGGCACGAATCGATTATACCGCCGGTACGGCATGCGATTTTACTACCCCTCTCGATCCGAACCTGGATGAAACCGATACCAACGTGACCGCTACCCACGGCGATCCGGAACTCTTAAATTCGGAAACATACCAGGTGGGCGTCTCCGGCGCTTATATCCTGACCGATGCTGGAGCGAATACGGTCAATTTCGACTGGCTGGCCCCGAGTAATTTAGGCGCGGTTTAAGGCGAATATTGCCTCAGGCTGACCGCTAACGATACGGTTTTGGACCAACTGACTCCGGCCACTACCACTATTTATATCGATACCCTGGCCCCAGCCGCGCCCGGCCCCTTAAGCCTAACCAGCCGTACCGGAAATTCCTTTACCCTCGCATTCGGCGCCACCACGACCGAAACCAATTTTTCCGAGTATAAGATATTTTACAAACAAACAGACGGCAGCGACCCGACCGAAAGCGATTCGATTCTGGCTTCGAGCACGGACGCGAATTTGGGCGATATCCTCTTCAACAGCCAGGCGACCACGAGCGTGGACGGGCTCGATCCGCTTGCCACCTATAGTTTCGCGATCTGGGCTTATGACCGCTACGGCAACCGGGCCAGTTCGAGCCGGGTCGATATCGCCACCAACGATGCCCCCACGGGCGTATTCAACTCCGCGGCGCAAAATAACGACGGTTCGGGCGTGGTCGCCGTTTCCATAGAGGTGGCCGACGACAACCAGCAAGACTGCATCGCCCAGATCGCTTATGTTCCGGGCTCTGGCTGCGATTTCACTTCCGCTTCGAGCACTACCCTGAACGCGGCGAGCATCATCGCTGATTTAGGCAGTCCCGAAATCGATAATGGCGGAGAATACCAAATCGGTACGCCCGCCCATCCGATCATCACACCGGTGGCGAATACGGTAATATTCGATTGGCTGGGGAGAACGGACGAACCGGCGGCGGACGGAACATATTGCCTGCGCCTGATCGTGAATGACGGTCTGGATGACCAATTGGCCCCGGCTACCACCACCCTGGTATTAGACAATCTGGCCCCCACCGTTCCGGGGAATCTTATTGCGGGCAAGGTAACTACCGATTATATTACCCTTATTTACGCGACTTCATCTCCGGCCACCGATTCCCACGCTCCGGCAACGAACGCCTACCGGATATTCTACAAACAAGGGACGGCCGGCGTGACCGAAAACGACAGCGAATACGACACGATCGACTTGGACGCCTACGGTTATAACGGCGCCACCTCGAGCGTAGTCAGCGGCCTTGACCAGGACACCTGGTACGTCTTCAACCTCTGGGCCTATGACGCCTACGGCAATAAAATGTCAGCGAGCGAAACCGCGGTTAAAACCTCGGCCACCCTGGCCAACCAGTCGGTAGTGTTAATGAACGGACAGACCGGCGGTTCGGACCATAATATTGTCCTCGCCGATACGGCTACGGAATGGGATTTCCGGGTAACGGTAACGGAGACGAACGGCTGGTACGCGATCGCTTCGACTACGCTAAGGCTGGCCGACCAGAATGATAATAGTGCGCCTTTCCGGGATTTGCGGTTTTACTGGGGCCAGACCGAGAACGCTTTTTACGAGATCGGTACGGACGCGGAAAATGCGGTGACTTTAAGCCCGAATAGCTCGGCTGATTGCAACGATACCACCTGCAACCTGGATTTTAAGCTGATTTTTAATAAGGATTTTATTTCCTCGTTTTTCAATTATGCCGCGGAAGTTTATAGCACCAACGATTTCGGGGTTACGGACGAGGATACTTATCCGTCCGTATACCAGGTGCGCTTTCCCTACGTCCGGCAGATCCATTACCGCTGGCGCAATGATGATGGAGGGGAATAAAAGTATGAGGTACGAAGTTAGAAGTAAGAATTTAAAGTAATATTTTTGTTGAGGAGTGATTGCTGCTGATAGTTTTTAAGAGGAATAAATTATCCGTCCAGCGGATATAAAAATCAAAAGATATCAATCATTTTATGAATATTGATTCACTGACAATCCGATTACTGGTAGCCACCCTGCTGTTGGCTGGCTTTGGCGTGCTGGCGCGGGCCGGTATCGCTGCCGATAATACGCCAGTAAATAACGGGTTGGGTGTGGAATCGGTGTCAGAGCAGAAGGATTTCGCCATAACCGAGACGCCGGTTTTGGAATTTAAGCTTAACCGGCAGAGAGGACCGTTGGGAAATATCGGCGCCTTTTTCAAAGGATTCGTGGTTGATGAGTATAAAGACGCGGTGATCAACGCCGAATTCGTGGACTCGGGCGGGCAGAAATCGGATTTACCGGCGGATGTAGTTTATAAAAAGAACGGCGTGTTCGACATTTCGGCTAATCCGACGCGGGAATTTAAACCGGGCCGTTATTTTGTTGCATTGTCGGTTAACGACAGTGGAGACATCGTCGAATTCACCCAGGATTTTACCTGGGGCGTACTGGCTTTTAACTCGGACAAGGGGGAATATCTGCCGGGCGAGAGCGCTTATCTGCAGCTGGCGGTACTGGACGATGGCGGCAATACGGTTTGTGATGCGGACGTGACCATGGAAATCGATGCGCCCGGCCTATTCGGCGGGAAGACGATTTTAAGCACGAATAACGGGAAAATCACACGCAGCACCGAGTGCGGAGCGAATAACGTCACCGACCAGCCCGATTATTACGCCCATTATGATTTAAATAAATTAGGAATTTATACCGTTAAAATATCAGCCCGCACCAAGAATGGGACAAGGACGGAAACGGTGGAAATTCCGGCCGTCCGCAGCCGGTCGTTCGATATCGAGCGGACGGCCCCGACCCGGATCTTCCCGATGGCGGATTATGAAATGAAAATCAAGATTAAAGCGAACGAAGATTTTACCGGTAAGATTATAGATAAAATCCCGGCCGGTTTTATCGCTTATGATCAGATAATAGCCGATGGCCAGGGTAAAACCATCCGGCAAAACCCAGTCGCCGATGTAGACAGCCCAAGCGACAACGAAACCGATGTGGTATGGGACAATTTGGATATTAAAAAAGGAGAAGAATTGGCTTTGTCATACATGTTCGATGCCCCGAACGTTTCCCCTGAATTTTATTTTATGGGGAAGCTGGAGCTGCTTCCGACAATCGACAATCGCAATTCGATATTCGAAAATCGAGCGTGGCAGCTAGCGTCAGACGCGGTCGGGTCCGGCATCGCCTGGCTGACCGCTACTTCTACTACCGGCGGGGCCGATATTTACCAAACCGCCGGCAATCCCTTGAGCTGGGGGACCACGGATTACGACAATAGCGCTTATACTTATGACACCGGTAGTCCTTCCCGCTTGGCAGTGGAGAGAGACGGCGACTATCTGGTTGCGGTTAACCTGCCGATGCAGCGCTGGGATGCCCTAACCAATAACCGCTCGCGCCTGGAAGCCGAAATCCGGGTGAACGGGGTGCGCCAGAATTATGCCATTGGCCGTTCGGCTTTTATCAGGGATACTGCCGGGCATATCAATTCTAACGACACGGTTTCGGCACTGCTACAAAACCTGCAGGCCGGCGACTATATCGAAGTAATGGTCAATAATGTCGATGATTACCAGGCGACCATGTCCATCCATATTCCGGACCAGGCCGGTATGTACGTAGAATACATCGACGATACGGAAACGGTTTTTTCCGGTACCGCCACGCGAACAACTAATTCTACCGACCTTAATCAGACAACCGCCTATCCCATGCAATGGAGCGATGGGCGCAAGGATAGCGGCTTTACTCATTCCGACGTAACTAATTCACAAAATATCACGATCGCGGGCCCCGGCAATTACCTGGTTTTCGTCAATATCCCCATGAGCGGGTCGATAACGCGCGGTAATATCATCGGCCGGGTACGCTTAAACGGTAGCGAGGTACCGGGCGGTGAATTCAAACAAGGTTATATTCGCGATGCCAATAACGACACCACCGCCTCAATCCATTGGACTGGCGTAATCACGACCG
>CAZYKS010000007.1:9659-11803 GCA_964648375.1 uncultured Gammaproteobacteria bacterium
GTCAGGGACGGCAATAACGACGACTGCCGGGCCCGGATCGAGTACGTAGCCGGAGCCGCCTGCGATTTCAGCTCCCCGAATCAGGCCACCATCGATACCGCCGATATTAACACCAGCGCTACTTACGGCGACCCCTCGGTCGATAACGATTATCCCTACCAGGTCGGGACCACCAGTGCTTTTATTTTAACGAACGCGGGAGCCAATACCGTTAATGTCGACTGGCTTTCGGGGAGCGGCTTATCGAGCGCCAACGGCGAGACTTTCTGCCTCAGGCTGACCGCCAATGACCAGGCGGTTGACCAAACCAGCCCGGCCACGACCACGGTAGTGATCGACAATACCCCGCCGACGGTGACCGGGGCGGTATTAGCGGATAAAATGTATGCTATCGACGATACCCTGACGGCAACGATTACGGTCGCCTCCGAAGTCGCAGTTTTAACCTTGGACCCGTCTACTACCGTAAACGGTGGGACCGTTTCAAATTTAGTTAAGATTAATGATACTACCTACACGTTGGATTACGCGGTCGTGTCCGGCGATACGGACCGTGCAAGCGGAACTATCCCTTATTCGATCCGCCTGAGAGACGCGTTTGGCAATTCCAATGCCGCCTTTACCGGTACTTTTACCAACGGTTCGATCGACGCTAACGCGCCCGTAATTACCGGAGTGTCTTTACCGGACCGGATGTACGGTATCGGCGATACCCTGACAGCGACCATTACCGCCGCGTATTCCGCGGATACCTATAGCCTGAATAACGCGACTATTAACGGCATGGCCGCCTCTAATTTGCGCCAGGCCGGCCTGAGTACCTGGCATTATGCCGGCTGGCCGGATCGAAAGACGATCACGATCCATTCCTCCCAGGTCGCGGCTGATGAAAGCGGTTTTGTGGTCCTGGCGACGACCACCGATCCTGATCTGGCTTCGGTCGCTAACGGCGGTAGCGTCGCCCTGGCCAGCGGGTATGACATATTCGTGACCGATTATAACGATAACCCCCTTCCTTTCGAACGCGAATATTATGATCCGGCAAGCGGCCAGATTGTACTTTGGATAAAAACCGACATCTCCGCGAGCGTCGATACCATTCTTTATCTCTATTATGGCAACCCCGACGCAACCTCCGACCCGTCCGACCCGGCCGGTGTCTGGGACGGAAATTTTCGGGGAGTTTACCACCTCGACGGGAATTTAGACGATTCGTCCCAAAGCGCGAACGACGGCAACAATAACGGCTCGACGGACGCGGCCGGCATGATTCTCAACGGCCGCGGGTTTGCCGCCGCTTCCAGCCAGTATTTTACGGTTAGCCAGGACCTGGCCCAGTGGCTGGGAAATTCCGATGCCACCCTGAGTTTCTGGCTGAAAACAACCCAAACCGGCAACGATACCATGTGGACCGCTCCGGGCGTGACCGGCACCGAACAGTCCGGCGGCGGCAACGATATTTTTTGGGGCTGGCTGGACGCTTCCGGGCAGCTGGGTATGCAAGCCGGCAATACGGCAGGGCCCCAGACTGCCGCAGACATTAACGACGGTGTTTGGCGCCATTATGACCTGACTTACGATACTACCGGCGGCGCGGCGCAAATTTACGTCAACGGCGCGCTTAACAGTTCCGGTACGACCGAAGCGCCGACCGTTATTTCATTTTACGATTTCGGCCGCATCGACGATACCGGCGGCACTCCGGTTTATCTTGACGGCCAGCTGGACGAGATCATGGTATCCGACACTATCCGCAGCGACCACTGGATTGAAACATCATTTAATAATCAGGTTAACGTTAGCGCCTTTTTGTCGATCGGCGCGCAGGAAGCGGATGCGGTTGAAGTTATCTATACCCTCGATTATACGGTAGCGGAAGGCGACACGGATCGGGCCAGCGGCACGATTCCGTATTCGATTTCCCTGCGCGATAGTTTCGGCAACGCCAATACACCCGCCAGCGGCGCTTTTGCTAACGGATCGCTCGATGCCAGCCGGCCTGTGATCCAGGCGGTTTATATCACTAACGGCGCCTATAAGATCGGTGACGATATTGATGTCATCATCGATACGGACCAGAACGGCTATAATCCGGGCGATATTACCGTTAACGGCCAGAGCGTGGGCGGTTTTATCGATAACGG
>CAZYKS010000008.1:0-11758 GCA_964648375.1 uncultured Gammaproteobacteria bacterium
GACGCCTTCGGTTCTTCCTTTATCGCCGGCCTGAAACTGTATGATAACGACATCAAAAAGGCGATGTACTTGAGTGCGAAGAATACCGCGTCGGTAATCAGCGAACAAGGCGCGCAAAACGGGTTGTTAGCGAAAAAAGACCTGGCGCATATATTCGATAATGTTAAATTAAAGGAAAGCGCTAAGTAGCAAATTCCAGGCCAAAAGCTTATTTAAGCGAATTTAAGCTTATATATTTTTATTTTCTTTATTATAATCGATTGTTCCACGCTCTAATTTTAATATTTGCAGTTTTACATATTATCTATAATTATTTAACTAATTTAAGTCTTTACATCTTATGCCTAAGAAAAAACAAGAGCGGGACTTAACCGATGTATTGTCTTCGTCCCAAAGGCTGTATAAACCGTCGAAAGCCTTTGTAAACGAGTCTAACGTTAAGGATTATGATGCCGCCCTGAAAAAAGCCGCCCGCAACCCGGTAAAATTCTGGGAAGAAGCGGCCCGGGACCTGGAATGGTTCAAACCCTGGGACAAGGCTTTCGATGACTCCAAGAAACCGTTTTATAAATGGTTCGTCGGCGGCAAATGCAACCTCGCGCATAATGCCCTGGACCGGCATATGGGCACGAAAACCGAAAAGAAAGTCGCGATTTACTGGGAAGACGAATCCGGACGCACCCGCAAATATACCTATCGCCAGCTTTATCACGAAGTGAATAAGCTGGTTAACGCGCTCCGGAAACTGGGCGTTAAAAAAGGCGACCGGGTGGCGATCTATATGCCTAATATCCCGGAAATCGCGTTCGCGATGCTGGCCTGCGCCAAGATCGGGGCGATGCATTCGGTCGTATATGCCGGTTTTTCCGCGAAAGCCCTGGCTGACCGGATTATGGATGCGAAAGCGAGGGTGCTGTTTACGGCGGACGGCAGTTTCCGGCGGGGCAAGGTAATCAACCTCAAGCAGATCGCCGACGATGCCGTCAAACAGGCGAAAATCGTCAAGAAAGTGATCGTAGCCAAGAATAACCGGCAGAAAGTCAATTTCGTAAAATCCCGCGATGTCTGGTACTATGATTTCGTCAAAGGGATGCCGACCGAAGCCAAGTGCGCCCAGATGAATGCGGAAGATCCGGCGTTCGTATTATATACTTCCGGCACGACCTCAAAGCCTAAAGGGGTGATCCATGTCCACGGAGGCTACCCGGTTGGGGTACTGAGGACGCTTAAATGGGTATTCGATATCAAGGGCAACGAGGTTTATTGGTGTACGGCCGATCCCGGCTGGATCACCGGACATTCCTATATCATTTACGGCCCGCTCCTGGCCGGGATCACCACCCTGCAGTACGAAGGCGTTCCCGATATGCCCAAACCGGACCGGATCTGGCGCATTGTCGAAAAATACAAGGTAAACGTGCTTTATACCGCACCGACCCTGATCCGGGCGATGATGAAATACGGGGCTAAATGGCCGATGATGCATAAGATGCCGAGTTTGAAGATCCTCGGGTCGGTCGGGGAGCCGATCAATCCCGAAGCCTGGAAATGGTATTATAAATATGTCGGCAAGAACCGCTGTCCGATCATGGATACCTGGTGGCAGACCGAAACCGGCATGAATATGATTACGCCCCTGCCAAGCGCGCCCCTGAAAGCGGGCAGCGCCTGCAAACCCTTCCCCGGGATCATCGCCGATGTGGTCGATAAAAAAGGCAAGCGGGTGCCGGCCGGCAAGGGCGGCTACCTGGTGATCAGGAACCAATGGCCGTCGATGATCCGCACGATCTTCAACAATCCGGAACGCTTCATTAAAACCTACTGGAAGCCGGTTAAAGGCGCGTATTTTACCGGCGATGTCGCCTTTAAGGATAAGGACGGTTATTTCTGGATCCAGGGCCGGACCGATGACGTACTGAAAATCGCCGGGCACCGCATCGGCACCGCGGAAGTGGAAAGCGGCTTCGTATCGCATAAAGCGGTGGTGGAAGCCGGCGTAATCGGCGTGCCGGATCCGGTCAAAGGGGACGTGATCAAAGCTTTCGTGATCCTCGCCAAGAACGCCAAGCCTTCCGACGAACTGAAGCTTGAGATCAGGGCGCATGTGCGCCGGACCGTCGGGCCGGTGGCGGTCATTAAGGATATCGAATTCGTGGAAAAACTGCCGAAAACCAGGAGCGGCAAGATCATGCGCCGGGTGCTGAAAGCGAAAGAACTGGGGCTGCCCTTAGGGGATACCAGCTCATTGGTATAACATAATGCGAATACCGCGAATTATATGCGAATACCGCGAATTATATGCGAATGATGCGAATTATATGCGAATACCGCGAATTGATTATAGATAAATATTATATAAATATTATTGAAGGCGACACGAATGCGTGTCGCCTTCAGGGATAATACTTTTTAGAATGACATTTCAACGGGCCGCTTTCGTGGATGGTACCGTAAATGCAACCGAGAAATTCGCTGTCGGCGGGTAAAAATATTATGAGAAACCTGGATAAAATTTTCAATCCTAAATCGATCGCCGTAATCGGCGCCTCCGACCAAGAGGGGAGCGTCGGGCACGCTCTGATGGATAATCTGTTGAACAGCGATTTCGCGGGGGTGGTTTATCCCGTTAACGTTAAGCGCCCAAGCGTCCATAGCATCAAAGCCTACAACAGCGTTAAGGATATTCCCGATAAGGTGGATCTGGCGATTATCGCCACCCCGGCCAGGACCGTACCCGGAGTCATAGCCGAATGCGGTGAAGCGGCCGTGCCGGGAGCGGTTATCATTTCCGCCGGCTTCAAAGAAGTCGGCGGCGAGGGGGTCGAGATGAGCAAAAAGATCCTGGCAATCGCCAAAACCGCCGGTATCCGGATTATCGGGCCCAACTGCCTCGGCTTTATCAAGCCTTCACTCCACTTAAACGCCAGTTTCGCCGGCAAGATGGCGCTGCCCGGAAAAATCGCGTTTATTTCCCAAAGCGGCGCGCTCTGTACCGCCATCCTCGACTGGTCAGTCAAGAATAATGTCGGATTTTCCCACTTCGTTTCGATCGGGGAGATGCTCGACATCGGCTTCCATGATTTGATCGATTATTTCGGCGATGACCCCAAAACCGAGAGCATCCTCATTTATATGGAATCATTGTCCGATGCGCGCAGATTCATGAGCGCGGCCCGGGCAGTATCGAGAAATAAGCCGATCATCCTCCTGAAAGTGGGCCGGAGCGAAGCCGGGGCGAAAGCGGCCAGATCGCATACCGGCAGCCTGGCCGGCAATGACGCCGTCTTTAATGCCGCCTTCAAGCGCGCCGGCATCATCCGGGTCGATACGGCCGTCGGACTGTTCCACTGCGCCAAAGCCCTGGCGATGCAGCCCCGGCCGCGGGGCAACCGCGTAGCGGTTATCACCAATGCCGGCGGCCCCGGAGTAATCGCGACCGATAGCCTGATCTATTCCGGCGGGGAGATAGCCGGCCTGGAGGAACAGACGATTGCCAAGCTGGATAAATTCCTGCCCGGGTCATGGAGCCGCGGCAATCCGGTCGATATCTTAGGCGATGCCGAACCGGCCCGCTACCGCCAGGCTGTCGAAATATGCCTGGCTGATAAAAACGCCGATGCGGTACTGGTAATTCTCACACCGCAGGCCATGACCGACCCGTCCGCGGTCGCCCGGGAATTGGTTACTATCAGAAATAGCCAGGGCAAGACTATTCTCGCTTCCTGGATGGGAGGCGCGGACGTAGCTGAGGGGCGGGAGATCCTGGAAACTGGGCATATCCCGGTTTACCGCACTCCGGAAGACGCGATCCTGTCGTTTACCTACATATATAATTATTCCAGGAACCTGGAGCTTTTATACGAAACACCGGCTACGATTCCGCATGCCTTCAAGCCCAAGATCGCGGCCAATCGGAAATTGCTGGCGGAAATTATCGAATCGGGGCGCTTTGCTCTGACCGAAGCGGAGGCGAAGCGCCTGCTCGCCAATTACCAGATACCGGTTCTCGAGCACGCGGTAGCGGCATCGGCCGCCCAGGCGGCCCAAGCCGCGCATAAAATCGGCTTTCCGGTGGTAATGAAGATCATGTCTCCGGATATTATCCATAAAACCGATGTGGGCGGGGTTTGCCTCGATATCAAAACCCCCGAGGAAGCGCGCCGGGCCTACGATAAAATTATGGCCTCCTCCCGGCGTGCGGTCCCCCAAGCAGATATTCGGGGCGTGTTTATCGAAGCGATGCGGACCAAGCGCTATGAACTCCTGATCGGATCGAAAAAAGATCCGACTTTCGGGCCGGCAATCCTCTTCGGCATGGGCGGGGTGGCGGTTGAGGTATTTAAGGACACTAATGTCGGTTTGCCGCCCCTGAATATGTCCTTATCCCAGCGGCTGATCGAAGACACTAAAGTCTATAAACTGCTTAAGGGCTATCGCGGCATGCCGGGGGTAGATATCGGCGCCATCCAGTTTTTATTGTATAAATTCGCGTATCTTTTGGCCGATTTCCCGGAAATCAAAGAAATCGACATTAATCCTTTCGGCGTGGATGAGCACGGCGGGTTCGTGCTGGACGCGAAAGTATTGTTGGACAAAAATATTTCCGCTGGGGAGATTAAGCCATATTCGCACCTGGTAATCTCACCGTATCCCAAGGAATATATCAGCCGATTCACCTTGAAAAACGGGCAAACAGCGGTTCTCAGGCCGATCCGGCCCGAAGATGAGCCGCTAGAGGCGGAGATGTTCGAAAATTTTTCGAAAACCACCCAGCACCATCGGTTTTTCGGATTGATCAAAGATATCACCCATGAGATGCTGGTCAGGTATACCCAGATCGATTATGACCGGGAAATCGCGCTAATCGCCGAATTAAGCGAAAACAAGGAAAAGAAGATGGCCGGCGTGGCCAGGCTGATCGCCGATCCCTATTCCGAATCGGCCGAGTTCGCGATCGTGGTGGCCGACCCCTGGCAGCGGCAGGGCCTGGGCCATAGATTTACCGGTGAAATCTTAAAAATCGCCCGCCAGCGCGGGATTAAAACCGTATGGGGAAAATTTTACGCGGACAACAAAGCGATGACCGCGATATTCACTACGCACGGGTTTAAAATAAGCGGCCGGGGAAGAGTAAAGCGGGCGGAACTGGGCCTTAGTTAATTAGCGATTAGTTAATTAGTCAATTAGGAATTTAGCCGCGGATAGATTCATTTTACCGTTTATCCCTGATTAACCGATTAACTAATTAACTAATCCATGATTAGACGTCTTTTTAGCGGCCGCATCAATTCAATCACAGTCGCGGCTATCCTGGTGGCTTCATCGTCCCTGGTTAGCCGGGTTTTGGGTTTGTTCCGGGACCGGATCCTGGCCGGAGAATTCGGGGCCGGGGATACGCTCGATATTTATTATGCCGCCTTCCGGATACCCGATCTGGTTTTCAACCTCCTGGTGCTGGGGGCGCTCTCTGCCGGATTTATCCCGGTGATTACCGCTTTGATCAAGGACCATGAATGCAAGAAAAGCTATCCTTTGAAAAAATCCCCTAACCGCGAAGCCTGGGAATTGGCGAGCACCATGATCAATGTCCTGGGGGTAGTGCTGATTTGCCTGTCCCTGGCAGGGATATTTTTCGCCCCCTGGCTGATGAAACTGATCGCACCCGGCTTCTCCCCGGAAAAACAGGCTTTTACCGCGAGCCTGACCCGGATCATGTTCCTGTCCCCGATATTTTTGGGAATTTCCAGCGTCCTGGGCGGGATTTTACAGTCATTCAAGCGTTTTTTCGTTTATTCGCTTTCGCCGATCATGTATAATATCGGCATCATTATCGGTGCGATCTATTTCGTGCCTATTTGGGGAATTTACGGTCTGGCCTGGGGGGTGGTATTCGGCGCGTCCTTGCATATGGCCGTACAATTGCCGGCCGTGATCAAGCTCGGGTACCGCTATCTCCCTATTTTCGACCTCAAGAATAAGAATATCAGGGAAATCGGCATGCTGATGGTTCCGCGCACCATGAGTCTGGCAATCTCGCAGATCAATCTGGTGGTAATTACCATTATCGCTTCGACCTTGGCGAGCGGGTCGCTGGCGATATTCAATTTCGCCAACAACTTACAGTCGTTTCCGGTCGGTATTTTCGGCATCTCCTTCGCAATCGCCGCTTTCCCTTCCCTGTCCGCGGTCGCTTTCAAGAAAAAACAACTGATCGCCGAGTTCTCCCGCACGATCAGGCAAATTCTGTTTTTCGTCATCCCCGCTTCGGTCCTGTTATTGGCGCTTCGGGCGCAGATTATCCGGGTGATCCTGGGCACGGGCCAGTTCAACTGGGAAGACACGCTCCTGACCATGAACACATTGGCCTTTTTCACTTTTTCGTTATTCGCCCAAGCCGGAGTGCCGCTCATGATCCGGATGTTCTATGCCCGGCATAATTCCCTGGCGCCGTTTCTGATCGGCCTGGGTTCCGCCCTGGTTAATGTCGTATTATCGCTGTGGCTGTCGCGGTTCATGGGAGTAGCCGGTTTAGCGCTGGCATTTTCGATCGCCAGTATCGTCAATTTCCTGGTCCTATGGATCGTATTGCATTTCGACCTTAAATCCCTGGACGGGCTCAGGGTCATTTACTCGACGGTTAAATTCACGGCCGCCGCCATGGCCGCCGGTACGGCGGTACAGGGCATGAAATGGGCAGTGGAACCGTATATCGATATGACCAAGGTCTGGGGAGTGCTGGCGCAGGGGGCGATAGCCGGCCTGGCCGGAATTTCCGCCTATATTTTAATCTGCTCCGTGTTAAAAAGCGAAGAACTTTTCAGTTTCTGGGGTTCGATCAAGCGGCGGCTGCCCTGGCGCAAGGTAGCGACCGGCGACCAGGGGGAAGCGCGGGGAATCTAGGAAATGCGGAATTTCGATTTTCGAATGCGGAATTTAGAATTTGTGAAAATCTTGAGTCGGAACGTATATTTTAGGCGGATATTATACCTTATTTTTTATTTGACTGAAAAGGGAAAAATTAGTAGGATAAGGGTAGATTATGGTAATAAGAAAAATAAGATAAATAAGAAGATACTTACGGTAATTTCTTATTTTTCTTATTTTTCTTTTTATTCTTATTAATTTTTTAGTGAATGTTAGATAAAATACGTAATTTTTGTATTATTGCCCATATTGACCACGGTAAGTCCACCCTGGCTGACCGGATTTTGGAATTTACCGGTACGATCGAGAAACGCAAGATGAAAGAGCAGGTGCTGGATAGTATGGACCTGGAACGGGAGCGGGGGATTACGATCAAGATGCAGCCCGTAAGGAGCGATTATGGGGGGTATAAACTGAATTTGATCGATACCCCCGGTCATGTCGATTTCAGCTACGAAGTCTCGCGTTCGCTGGCCGCGGTCGAAGGCGCTTTGCTTTTAGTCGACGCCACCCAGGGGATCCAGGCACAAACCCTGGCTAATTTGTATTTGGCTTTGGAACTGGACCTGACCATCATTCCGGTCGTTAATAAGATCGATCTGCCGGCGGCTGATAAGGAAAAAACTAAAAATGAGATAATCAAGCTGCTCGGCTGCCGGGAGGACGAGATCATCTACGCCTCGGGCAAGACCGGGGAAGGGGTGGAGGCGATCCTAACAGCGATAATCGAGCGGATTCCGGCCCCCTCCTTCGCTAAAACTGCGGAGGGCAAACCCTCCATTTCACCTCAAAATAATATGTCTTTACGGGCGTTGATATTCGATTCTAATTACGATGAATATAAGGGCGTAGTGGCTTATGTGCGCGTGGTTGACGGGTCGATAAATAAGGGAGATAAGATCAGGCTGATAGCGACCGGAGCGGAAAGCGAAGCGCTCGAGGTCGGGATATTCAAGCCGGATTATTTTTCCACCGAAGAGCTGTCATCAGGGGCTATCGGTTATATCACTACCGGATTTAAAGACGTGAGTGAATGCCGGGTGGGGGATACGGTCGTGTCCTCGAGAGGCTCGACCTCCAAATTGGAAGTTGAACCGTTGAGAGGGTACAAGGAACCGAAACCGATGGTGTTTGCGGGGATTTTTCCGAAGGAAGGGAACGAATACGCCGAACTCCGGGATGCGATCGAGAGGTTGAAACTGAACGATGCCGCCCTGACCTTCGAGCCGGAAACGTCGGAAGCGCTCGGGCTCGGGTTCCGCTGCGGCTTTCTGGGAATACTCCATCTTGAAATTTTCCAGGAGCGTTTGAAGCGCGAATTCTCCCTGGAATTGATCGTTACTACGCCGAGCGTGGCTTACCAGATTACCCGGAAAAACTCCGAGATTTTCATCATCCGGACTCCGCAGAAGCTGCCGGACCGGGAGGCGATAGAAAAAATCGAGGAACCCTGGGTAACTTTGGACGTGATTACGCCGAAAGATTATGTCGGTGCGATTATGTCATTGGTTCAGGACAAGCGCGGGGTCTATAAAAATACCGAGTATATCGACACTACCCGCATGATTCTCCATTATGAGATTCCGATGAGCGCGATCCTGACCGATTTTTACGACAAAATCAAGAGCGTCAGTTCCGGTTTCGCTTCGATCAACTACGAGTTTTTGGGCTACCGGGAAACGCAGGTAGTCAAGATGGACATCCTGGTGGCGGAAGAGCCGATCGAAGCGCTGACTACGATAGTGTACGAGGATGAAGCCTTCCGCCGCGGCAAGGAGATCGTAACCACCCTGAAAGAGAATCTGCCCAAGCAAATGTTCGTAGTCAAGCTACAGGCGGCCGTAGGCGGGAAGGTCATCGCGGCCGAAAGACTGTCAGCCATGCGCAAAGATGTTACCGCCAAGCTTTACGGCGGCGATGTCAGCCGCAAGCGAAAACTCCTGGAAAAACAGAAAAAAGGCAAGAAAAAAATGATGAGCGCCGGCAAGGGGAGCGTTGATATCCCGTCGGACGCTTTTATCAAGATACTTAAACGGTAGAGAGCTATAAACACAAATTTTGTCATTTTGAACGAAACGAAGTGAAGTGAAAAATTTATGATACAGTATCTATGGGGCGGGTATTATATTAAAGATTTTTCACCGCTACCGCTTCTCAAAATGACAGTAATAACACATGAAGAAAAAAACCGTAACTAAAATAGTCTGGATCTTCGTCTCGATTATCGTGATTTTTTCCATGGTAATGTGGACGATCGGGATATTATTTTATTAATAGACAGCAGTAAACAGTAAACAGACGGCAGAAACTTAATTCTAAGAATTTTTTTGGTATTAAAATAAATTGATATTTATAGCTATTGATTCGTAAAGATTAATATACTGTATTACTAATACTTAACCGAAGATTTTATATCTAACGATAATTTCGTTGTCTGTTTACTGCTTACTGCGTACTATTTTCTAAAATATGTCTAAAACCTGGAAAATCGCCCCGCAGGCGGAAAAGAGTTTTATCGAAAAATTTCCCGGCTATAGCCGGTTGGTTTTACAGTTGCTGTATAATCGGGGATTGACCGGGGAAAACGACATCGAAGCGTTTTTAAATCCCGACAGCAGTGAATTTATTAATGATCCGCTGCTATTTAAGAATACGGCCGCGGCCGTGGACCGGATAATCGAGCATATAAAGGCCGGCAATAAAATCATCGTTTACGGCGATTATGATGCTGACGGTGTGACCGCATCGGTTTTGATGGTCGAGACCCTGGCGGTGCTGAAAGCACGAACCGATATCTATATCCCGTACCGGCAAACAGAAGGATACGGGCTTAACCGCGGCGCGCTGGATGAAATTAAAGAGAAGGGTGCGAAGCTGATAATTACCGTCGATAACGGCATCCGCAATTACAAGGAAGTCGAATATGCCAGGGAATTGGGGCTA
Source organism: uncultured Gammaproteobacteria bacterium (assembly GCA_964648375.1). Taxonomy (GTDB): domain Bacteria; phylum Patescibacteriota; class Patescibacteriia; order Patescibacteriales; family UM-FILTER-48-10; genus CAZYKS01. Next base: position 9,868 of record CAZYKS010000008.1, read on the forward strand.
GAAATAATCATAACCGACCACCATGTTCCCCCCGAAGAAGAAAGCGAATTGCCCGACTGCCTGATAATCGATCCGCTGATGGACGGGGAAAAATATCCGTATAAAGGGTTAGCCGGAGTGGCGGTTGCCTATAAACTGGCTTCCGCGCTAATCGATAAATCGACCCTGGCTGCTGGCGATAAAACTTCGCTTAAGGAGCGGCTGATGGACCTGGTGGCGATCGGTACGGTGGCGGATTGCGTCAGTTTATTGGGGGAAAACCGGGTGTTAGTGAAAAAAGGCCTGGAAGCGCTGAACCGGACCAGGCGGATCGGACTGCTCGAGCTGATTAAAATAGCCGGCCTCGAACCCGGCCGGTTGAACGCCTGGAATATCGGGTTCCAGATCGGCCCGCGGCTGAACGCGGCCGGGCGGCTGGACCATGCCAATACCGCTTTTGAGGTCTTGATCACCCGGGACAAGGAGGAAGCGCGCGACCTGGCTCAGCGCCTCAATGAAAGTAATATCGAGAGGCAGAAAATCACCGAAACCACTTTCGCGCAGGCGGTGGCGCAGATAGACGGCGACGAAAACGACGGGAAACTGGTAGTCGCGGTCAGCCCGAGCGTGCGCGGCCAGGGAGAAGCCTGGAACGAAGGCGTAGTCGGGCTGGTAGCCGGCCGCATCTGCGAAAAATATTCCCTGCCTGCCCTGGTGTTTACCGGTAATACGAGCGATATTAAGGGGTCGGGCCGGAGCATTGAGGGCTTCAGCCTGATCAGCGCGATCGAAGAGAATCGCGCCTATCTCGATAAATACGGGGGGCATGCGTTAGCCGCCGGCGTAACGATTAAGGATAATGATCCGGATAATCTCGATAAATTTCTGCATGATATCCGGCTGGCGGCGAAAAACACTCTGGACGGCCGGGATACGAAGCCGGTGGTCGGGATCGAGGCCGAACTGGATGCGGCCGCAATCACCGAAGAATTGATCGAAGACATCAGCCGGTTCGAACCGTTCGGGCAGGACAACCCCAGACCGAAATTCGTAACTTACGCGATGAAAATAATGGATATTTTCCATATGGGCGCGGACAGCCAGCATATCAAGCTGAAGCTCTCAGGCGCGGACAGCAACGGCAAGAGCTTTAATGCGCTCGGATTCGGGCAGGCGGAAACCTGGAAAGATTTGAAAATCGGAGAATCGATCGATATAGTCCATTATCCCGAGATCAATGAGTTCAACGGAAGGCGGGAGGTGCAGTTGAAAATTGTAGATATAAAAATTAACCCGGGTAATTCGTAATTTATCGGTAGTTAAAACGTGTTATCGGTTATCAGTTATAGGTTATCAGTTATAAATTTATAAAATAATATTTTATATTTTATGACTATTAAGAAATTGGAAGATTTAGAGGCTTGGCAAGAAGCCAGAAAATTGTGCGGAGGTATATATGAGATTACTAAAACTTTCCCTAATATTGAAAAATATAATTTAATAAAGCATTTAAGGGAGAGTAGCAGGGGTACTATGGGAAATATTGGAGAGGGTTTCGGTAGATATTTTTATAAATCCAGTATGCAGTTTTATGACATAGCCAGAGGATGTTTGAATGAGGTTAAAAGTGATATGTATTTAAGTTTCGATATCGGGTATATAACTGAAGTTATATTATATAAATTTTTAAAACAGATAAAAATAGTCGATAGTAAGACTAGCGGTCTGATTATTCAAACAAAAATACAGTTAGAAAACCAAAAATAACCTATAACATATAACTAATAACTCCTAATTAGTCGCGTTTATGTCAAAATACGATAAGTTAATAGTATTTACCGACGGCGGCGCCCGGGGCAACCCCGGTCCGGCCGGCATCGGAGCGGTTATTAAGGACGAAAACGGGGAAACC
>CAZYKS010000009.1:0-11529 GCA_964648375.1 uncultured Gammaproteobacteria bacterium
TTGATCTCCTTATAACCTTTGTCCACCAGCCCGCGCACCTCGTTAACTATTTCCTCAGCCTCCCGGTATATTTCCCGTCCTCGGGCGTACGGCACAACGCAGTAAGCGCAAAAATTATTGCAGCCGTTCCCGATCGGTACGAAGGCGCTAAGCCCGGAATCATATCTCGGTAAAATATCGAGGTACCCCCGCCGGTCGGACGCATCGCCTTGCATCTCTTCAATTCCCAATCGTTCGCTTAGCGCCGGCAATTCGACAATCGGCAGCCAGATATCGACCCGGTCCCGGAGCTTTTTTATCACGTCTTCACGCTCGGACAAACAGCCGGTTAATATTATTTTTACCTTATGATTTTCCTGCTTAATCTTCGTAACCAGCCCGTAAGCCCGGTCTTCCGCCGATTGCCTGACACCGCAGGTATTGACCACGACCAGACCGGCTTCCCCGCGCTCATCGGAGGGCGAGTACCCGTGCATCTCAAGATATCCGGCCATCCGTTCGCTGTCCGATTTGTTCATTTGGCACCCGATAGTAATAATATGATAGGTTTTTTTAAGGGTTGACATACAAGCATTACTATAAAACAAAAACAATTATTTTACAAGCCTGAATCCTATTAAGAAACTCGATTTCTCGGGGAAATCGAGTTTCTATTATGTTATTTTACGTCCGACTTCTAACTTCTGGCATTCACCTTTCCAGTAATTTCCCCTAAAAAATCCGCCTTCGCTATCTCCCTGACCTTCTCGCTCCCTCTGTCCCTGACCGCGAGCTTATCCGAACCCATTTCCTTATCCCCGATCACGAGCATATACGGGACTTTTTCCTGGGTCGCCTTTCGGATCTTATTTCCGACGGTCTCATTATTGTCATCAACTTCTACGCGAATTCCCTGCCCCATAAACTCGCTGGCAAGTTTATGGCAGAATTCGATATGATCAGAACCGACCGAAACTATTTTGACCTGCACCGGCGACAGCCAGACCGGAAAGGCGCCGCCGTAATGTTCGATCAAGATCCCGAAAAACCTTTCGACCGCCCCGTAGATTACCCGATGGAGCATTACCGGACGGTGGTCTTTCCCGTCCTGGCCGGCATACGCCAGGTCGAAGCGCTCAGGCATGGCGAAATCGAGCTGGATCGTCCCGCATTGCCAGGTGCGCCCGATCGCATCCTTAACATGGAAATCGATCTTAGGCCCGTAAAAAGCCCCGTCGCCCGCGTTCAGCTTATAGTCGCCCCCCAGTTCTTTTAAGGCGTCCTCCAGCGCCTTTTCCGCGGTCTGCCACATTTTATCCGAACCGATCGATTTTTCCGGCCGGGTGGATAATTCCATATGGTAGGTCAATCCGAAGGTTTTATAAACGCGATCGATCAGGTTAGCGACCGCTTTCACTTCGTCTTTTATCTGCTCCTCCCGGCAAAAAATATGGGCGTCGTCCTGGTTAAAGGCGCGCACCCTGAGAAGCCCGTTTAACACCCCGGACAATTCATGCCGATGTACCAGCCCGACCTCAGCGACTTTTAAAGGCAATTCCCGATAGCTGTGTAAATCATTTTTATAGAAAATGATCCCGCCGGGGCAATTCATCGGCTTTACCGCGTAATCGACATCATCGATCTTGGTAAAATACATATTTTCTTCATAATGGTCCCAATGTCCGCTCATTTCCCAGAGCGCCTGTTTCAGGATGATCGGGGTTTTTATTTCCAGATAGCCTTCGCGGTTATGTTCTTCTTTCCAGTACTTCATCAGTTCGTGCCAGATGACCATCCCCTTGGGATGGAAAAAGGGGAAACCGGGCCCTTCTTCATGCAGGGAAAAGAGGTCGAGCTCGCGGCCAAGTTTAACGTGGTTTCTTTTCTCCGCTTCTTCCATCATCTTCAAGTATCCGTCCAGCTCATCCTTAGTCCCGAATCCGACCCCGTAAATCCGGGTCAGCATCTTATTCTTCTCGTCCCCGCGCCAATAGGCCCCGGCCAATTTAGTCAACTTAAAGCTATTGGGTTTAATTTCCCCGCTCGTTTTCAGGTGCGGCCCCCGGCACAGGTCCTCGAATTTACCCAAGCGGTAATAGCTGACCCTTTTTTCTCCGGTCATTTTCAGGTCTTCGAGCAGTTCCGTTTTGTAAATCTGCCCGGCCAGCTTCTCTCTCTGAATCGCGTCTTCGATATCGAGCTCGAACCGTTCGAACGGCAGGTTCTGCTTCACGATATGCTTCATCTTCTTCTCGATTTTCACCAAATCCCCCTCCCCGATAGATTGGCGTTCTTTGGCGTCCGAATCGCGATTACTGGCGATCTCTCCGAAGTCGAAGTCATAATACCACCCGTTTTCAATCGCCGGCCCGATCGCAAACTTTACCCCCGGCCACATTTCCTTAACGGCCGCGGCCATGATGTGCGACAGGGAATGCCGCACAACTTCAAAATTTTGTTCGTTTTTCATATTGTTTAAAATTATTGGTTAAATTCTTTATATTTAAGATAAAATACCGCCGCAATCGCCCCAATGAGATCTGATACCAAGTCCAGCGCCGTATTGACATACCCGCCGACACCGGTATTCGGCACGATTACGGTCGCAATAAATTCGATAATCTCGTTTAGGGCCCCGACTCCCAGTCCGGCCATAACCACCACGATCGCCAGTGCCGCCCATTTATTATTAGCGGGCCTGATTACCGGTTTCAGTAAATAATACATCAGCAGGGTAGCGACCCCGAAACCGATTATGTGCACGAACTGGTCATAGCGGAAAATATCATAAGGTTCGCCGACCAATGGGACTAAAATCAATGAATATAGCTTCCGTCCGTTTATATATATCCCGCCGCCCGACATATGTAGCAGCGCCCATACCCCCAGTCCCCATAAAACCGGCAAAGGATAATCGACCCGCTTATTCGTGAATATGATAAGCAGCAGGAAAAAAACGATTACTCCGATATAAAAGATGAATTCATAATTCCGCCGGCTCGCGAAGATGAATGTAAAAATAATTAAAGCGGTCACGATAACGATAAATAATGGAATCTGTTCTTTTTTAATCATAGATTTAAATTAAAAAACCCCGCACTGGCGCATTAAATAATCTTTAACGCGCTAGGACGGAGTTTTTCCGCGGTTCCACCTAGCTTGCCCGCCCCGATTGCATCGGGACAAGCCACTCGTTTAATCACCCTCCGGCTTAGTCATTACTATTTAATGATGTTACGTAACATGTTACGTAACACTGCGGTTGGTAGCCGCGGCAATCGCCATCAGATAAAATATTAATTTATTTGTATTTTCAAATATCCTTATTTCTCTTAAGAACAGGATACAAATAATATAAACCATTTAATCCTTCTAGTCAATAGCAACGGTATCGGTATAAAAACCACTGAAAACGTATCATTCATTAACTATTGTTAGCGACTATTGGCGAAAATTAGAGGCCATTGGCGAAGTTTGGCGTCAACTGGCGATTATCATTTTTTGATCACGACATTAACCCGGTCAGCCAGATTCGGCACTTTTTTGATGAAGCTGGGGAAGAATTTGATCTCATAACCGGCGATTTCCGGCAAACCGGATAAATACGCCTCCAGCTGTTTTTCGTTCAGGCCTAAAATTTTATCGATTTCCACGATTTGGGCGTCTTCCTTAATGCTGACCTTGCCTTCGAAGGTGGCATTTACCGAAGCGACGCCTTTGGCGGTATCATATTCGTTCAGGCTATACAGGAGATTATCCCCGCTGAACGAGATAATTTCCTTGTTGTCCGGCAAAGAAGATATGAACTTCTGTTTCGCCAGCGTGACCGCCTGGTCTTCGTTAAACGCGACCGTGATGACGTTGGCATCCATATTCACGGCGAATTCATCCTTTTCCTCCCCGACCTTGCCGTCTATCTGGTATTTAATGGAATTCTCATCAACGGAATAGATTATCTGGTCGTAATCCTTATACATCGTATTTATTTCGTCTTTCGCTTTCGCTAACAGGCCCTGCTTAAGTTCACGGACAGCGTTATCGATATCGTCCTGGGTGATCGACATTTTCTTTTTCTGCTCATACACGAACGGCTCGGAGCTCTGGGCGTAAATTTGGTCCTGCAGGCCTGCCCACAGCCCGGGAATGCTGAAGGTCGTCGGCTGGATCGCTTTATCCTCACCGGGGATGTCGGCGTAAACCTGCGCCTCTACTTCGCCCCCGGCCGGCACGTTAACCGTTTCCTTGAGGCGGTATAATTTACCGTCGGGGGATAAAATCCGCGTCGTAGCCACTAAAGGCTGGTTCTTCGTATAGTTATTGATGATTTTAACGGTTCCGACCGTTTCTTCCCCGATCACCTCGCCTTTAGTGGATTTGAAATTATCGGCAATCGTAATCGGGACTTTCTTGACTACGCCTTCAATGGTCTTATCGTCTTTCGTGGCCGTAGTGCCCTTATCGACAATATCGAATATCAAATTATTGCTGATCCTTTCCTGGTTGGGAATCAAGGTAATATCCACCTTTACGAAAGTAAAATAGCCGATAACCCCCAGGAGCAATACGGTCAGGATAATAAAACTAAGTGCGATTTTCCGGTACAGTTTCGTTGATCGCGGCTTGAGGCGCGGGAAATCGTCCGGCTCTGCCTCCGGTTCCGGGACGGCCGGCGCGACTTTTTCCGCGAATTTCGCTTCCGCATTCTTCAATTTCTCTTCAATCGTATTCTCAGCCGCCTTTTGGGGCGCGCGCTGAGGCTTTTGTTTTTCAGTGGTTTCACCAGTTTCCACGTCGATAATGCCGATTTTCACGGGTTTTTTTGGTGTTACCGGTTCCGGAACGGCGGCTGCCGGCGGTTCAAGGCTCTCCGGTTTTTTCAGGCTTCTTATTTTTACTTTCAAATCGCCTTCATCGGTGTTAATGATTTTTTCGGAAACGCCTTCCTTGGTTTTCGCTTCGGTTTTTTTCGCGGTTTTCCCGGTGCCGGATTTCGTTTTCACGGTTTTCTTTTTCCCTGCTACCGGTGTTTTTTTCGCCGTTTCCTTTTCATTTTCTTCTTCATCGCCGGAAACGCTGATTTTTATTGGTTGCTTGGCAGACATAAATACAAAATATTAATACTTACGCATTTGATAGATTTTAGTATTCAATTTCATTTAAAACTTATACCGGATAACTCCTGATCAAGTAATTAGTTATAATTCTCAAAAATGATGGAATTCAAAATACAATTTGAATTTACTCGGAAACCCAAATTACGAATTTCGAATTATTTTCATTTATCCACAATCTATAACTTATAAATATAATAACATTTTTCCAGCTATTTGTCTATAATTCAATCATAAAGGAACTTCCGAAATTCTTATTAATGGATTCCACTAAATCCCGGTTATTTTCGACGTATAGGTCGGACGCGATCGTCTTTTCCTGCCCGTTCTGCTTCAACTTGAAATAAACCCGATTCCCTCCTTTGAATTTAAGCAGTAAATCTTTTAATTTGGCCAGATCGGCAGACTGTCGGCCATCGATGATTATAGTTATGGCGTCGTTTTTAGCGTTCTTATTGTCCGTATCCGGAGCCGGGGCCTTTAATTCCGCTCCCGGTCCGGGGTTTAATTTAGGTTTAGCCGGGGAGTTGCCATTGTTATGGTTGTAGCTGTTTCCGGCGAAACTTTTAACTGTTTTTTCCGCATTTTCCAGGTTTAAATTAACCGCGCGGTTAGCCAATAGTTTCAGTTCCTGGTCTTTATTCGATAACTTGCCCTGGCATAACACTACCCGGCCTTCTTCCCAAACGGTGGGCGTGTCCTTAAGCAATCGGGGGAAAACCAAAACCTCGATATTGCTGATCGTATCTTCGATCTTCGTAAACAGCATGGTCTCGTTCGTACGGGTGACTATTTTTTGGATTTTAGTGATTATTCCGGCCACGGTTACCTGGCTGTCGGCGCGATGCTCCTTTAATTCATGCAGGGGAATCGTGCGGTTTTCCAGATAATCGCGGTAATCGGACAATGGGTGTTCGGTTACGTAAAGGCCGAGCAGTTCTTTCTCCCAGCTGAGCTTTTCCTGCCGGCCGGCCGGCGCCGCAGCCTTTAATTTGAACTCATGGGAAAAGCCCGCTCCGGGAGCGTCCGCGAACAGGCTAACCTGGCCGTTCGATTTTGATTTATGTATCTGTTTATGAAAAGCGAGCATATCTTCGATATTCCCTAAAAGCTGGCCGCGCTCCGCGAACCGTTCCAGGCAGCCGCTTTTAATCAGGCTTTCCAGCGATTTTTTATTTAAATCCTTATCGCCCACTCGTTCGAGAAAATCGGTAATGGTTTTATACGGTCCGCCGTCTTTACGCTCGCGGATGATTTCTTCCGCGATATGCGCGCCGATATTCTTGATCGCTTTCAGCCCGAAGCGGATGGTGGTTGCCTGCTCGTCGCTAGATGCGGCGGCATTGGCTTCGGTCCCGGAGGTAACGACCGTAAACGATTCGAAGGACTGGTTGATATCCGGCTGGCTGACCTCGATCCCCATGCGCCGGCATTCTTCGATCTCGATCGTGATCCGGTCGGTATTTTGCTGGTCCGCGGTCAGGAGCGCGGCCATGAATTCGGTCGGCCAATTGACTTTCAGATAAGCGGTCTGGTAGGCGATCATGGCGTAGCAGGCGGCGTGCGACCGGTTGAACCCGTAGCCCGCGAACGGCTCGATAAACGAAAATATTTTCCCGGCTAAGGAGTCATTGATGCCGTTCTTGACGCAGCCATCGATGAATTTTTCCTTCTGCTCCGCCAGCAGTTTCGGGATCTTCTTGCCGACCGCTTTCCGGAGGACATCGGCTTCCGCCATGGAAAAACCGGCCAGATCGCGGGTTATCTGCATTACCTGCTCCTGATAAATCGCGACTCCGTAAGTGATCGCCAGGATTGGCTCCAGCTTGGGATGGAGGTTGCTCGGTTTTTTCTTGCCCTTCTTGCTGGCGATATAATCCGGGATCCACTCCATCGGCCCCGGACGGTAGAGGGCGACCATGGCGATGATATCCTCGAAGACTGTCGGTTTAAGCTCCCTGAGATAGCGCTTCATCCCGCTCGATTCGAACTGGAATACGCCGGTGGTTTCCCCGGTCTGAAAAAGTTTAAAAGCCCTTTTATCGTCCAGGGGGATCTTATCGATATCGATCGCCAGGCCGCGGGTATTCTTGATGATATTGATCGCGGATTCGATAATGGTCAGGTTTTTGAGCCCTAGAAAGTCCATCTTCAGGAGCCCAAGGTCTTCGATCGGATGGAGGGAATACTGGGAAACGATGCTCTTATCGGATGATGAGGCGATCTGCAGGGGCACATGGTCGGTGAGCGGCTCTTTCGTGATCAGTACCCCGCAGGCATGGGTGGAAGCATGCCGGGCCACCCCTTCCAGGCGGCGGGCATAATCGAGAATCTTCTTGGCCGCTTCCTCGTCGCGGTAAATTTCCTTCAGTTCATTCGTGGTTTTCAAGGCTTCGTCGATCTTGGAAAACATCGGGATCATCTTGGCCAGCCGGTCGCAATAATCGTAAGGGTAATTAAGCACCCGTCCGACATCGCGCACCGCCGCGCGCGCCGCCATGGTCCCGAAAGTGATTATCTGGGCGACATGGTCCTTGCCGTATTTTTCTTCGACATAGCGGATTACCTCATCCCGCCGGGTATCGGTAAAATCGAGGTCGATATCGGGCATCGATATCCGGTCCGGATTTAAAAACCGCTCGAAGACAAGATCGTAGACGAGCGGATCGATATTGGTAATATTCAAAACATAAGAAACAAGCGACCCGGCCGCCGAACCTCTGCCCGGACCGACGACGATACCGTTATCTTTCGCCCAATTGACGAAATCGGCCACGATCAGGAAATAAGAAGGGAACCCCATTTTCCCGATCACTTCCAGCTCGTAATCCAGCCGTTCGCGGATTTTCCCGTCGATATTCTCGTAGGTTTTCCCGTAGCGGCTAACCAATCCTTCCTGGCTTAACTTCCGTAAATAGGAATTATCGTCGAAGCCCTCCGGCACGACGAAATACGGCAGCTGGATCTTCCCGAGCTCGAGTTCGAGATTGCATTTTTCCGCGATTTTAGCGGTGTTGGCGATCGCTTCCGGCACCTCTTTAAATGCCTCTTTCATCTCGCGCGCGGTCTTATAATAAAAATCCTGCCCTTCCATCTTGAACCGATCGGATTCGTCCTTTTTATTCTTGGTTTGCAGGCACAGGAGCACATCCTGGACGTCATAATCCTCCGGTTTCAGATAATGGATATCGTTAGTCGCGATCAGGGGGATGCCGAGTTCGCGCGAAAATTTGATCAGTTCCCGGTTAACCGTTTCCTGCTCGTCCAGCTGCGGGTGCGGCTGCAATTCCAGGTAAAAATTATCCTGGCCGAATAATTCGTTATAGGCGAGGATGCGCTCCCGGGCCCGGTCGAGCTTGCCGGCGGTAATCAACCTCGGAATTTCTCCGGCTAGGCAAGCGCTCCCGGCGATCAGTCCTTCGCTATGCTTTTCTAACACTTCCCAGTCGATACGCGGTTTATAGTAAAAACCCTCGAGATGGGCGATCGAAGTCAGTTTAACCAGATTTTTATAACCGGCCAGGTCGCGTGCCAGCAGGGTCAGATGGTAATTCCTTTTCTCATCGTCTTTGGTATTCTTGTCGAAGCGTGAATGCGGCGCCAGATAAGCTTCGACTCCGATGATCGGCTTAATCCCGGCTTTCATGCATTTCTGGTAAAATTCGATCGCCCCGTACATCACCCCATGGTCGGTTAAGGCCAGGGCTTCGGCCCCGTCGGCTTTGGCGTATTCCACCAGGTCGCTGATCTTAGCCAGACCGTCTAAAAGCGAATAATGCGAGTGGACATGGAGATGCGTGAATTTCATTTTTTTAGTAAACAGTAAACAGAAAACAGTAAACAGTTAATTTACTAATATTAAATAAAATTAATCAAAATAATATCTGATAAAATATTAATATATTATAGCATTACTAAAAAATATATCCAAACTAAAAAACTTAACCAAACTTTCAGCTAAGTTTTTCCTATTTTCTGTTTACTGCTTACTGTTTACTGCCGTCTATCTATTTCTTTACCTTCCCGATCATCTCATTTAATTCCTCATCCGAATAAAAATCGATCAATATCTGCCCGCCCCGGCCTTTGCGCTTGATCTCGACTTTGGTGCCGAAAAATTCCCTGAGGGCGAATTCCTTGTCTTTGTCGCCGTAATTGATCTTGATCCGGGCTTTTTTGGTCCCGCCCATTTTCCGGGCTTCGTTGACCGCGGCGTGGACCGACAGTTTCTTTTGTACGATCTTATGGTAAAGGCTCATCTGCCGGTCTTCGTCGTCCAGCCCGGCGATCAGCTTGGCGTGGCCTTCCGATATCCTGCCTTCGATCAAGGCCGCCTGCAGGTCTTCCGGCAGGTTAAGGAGCCTCAGGGTATTGGTCACCCCCGACCGGGAGATCCCGACTCGTTTGGCCACTACTTCCTGGGTCAGGTTGAATTCGTCCACCAGCTTGCGGTAAGCCAGGGCGGTTTCGATCGCGTTCAGGTCCTGGCGCTGCAGATTTTCGATCAATGACACCTCGAGCTTTTCCTGCTCCCCCGCTTCCCTGACGATTACCGGTACGGTTTTGAGTTTCAGCCGCTTGGCCGCCCTGAGCCGCCTTTCCCCGGCGATCAGCTCGTAATTGCCGCCGACCGCGGTTACTATCATAGGCTGGATAATACCGTACTCCCTGACCGATTCAACGAGTTCGTCCAGTTTGGCGTCATTAAATTCATGGCGCGGCTGTAAGGGATTGACCTTGATCTTATCCGGCGCTACCTTGAGAATTTTATCTTTATCGGCATCGCTGGTCAAATCGACTACAGCTTCGCCGGACGCCTCCCCGCCTTTATTAACTTTTTGTGGGATTAAGGACGATAATCCTCTTCCCAGTCCATTAGCCATAAATATCTTATAAATCTTATTAATCCCTGCAATCATTTAGCAAAGATTTATAAGATTGATATGATTAATTATTATCAATATCGATTATTTCCCGTGCCAGGCGCTCATACGCTTTCGCGCCCTTAGATTTCGGATCGTATTGCAGGATCGAACGGCCGTAACTCGGGGCTTCGGCCAGGCGCACGCTTCTCGGGATTACGCTCCGAAACACCCGGTTGGGAAAATACTGGTAAAGTTCGTTCATCACCGAACCTGACAGGCGGTTCCTTTTATCGAACATGGTAATGACCGCGCCCTTTACCCCCAGTTCCGGCTTAAGGTTATGCTGGACCAGCCCGATAGTATCTAAGAGCTGGCCTACGCCTTCAAGGGCGTAATATTCGCTCTGGATCGGGATCAGGACCTCGTCCGCCGCCACCAGCGAGTTAACGGTCAGGAGCCCTAAAGACGGCGGCCCGTCGATGATGATATAATCGTATTCGTTGCGGATAGTTTCCAGGATGCGGGACAGCCGGTATTCCCGGTCTTCGGCAGTAACCAGCTCGATCCCGGCCCCGGCCAGGGCGATAGTGGAAGGCGCCACTTTATAGCGGTCTTGGAGCGTATGCTTGATCACTTCGTAAATCGGCTTGGCCCCGATCAGGGCTTCATATACGCCATGTTCGAGCGCGTGGTGGTCGATGCCGATCCCGGAGGTGGCGTTCGCCTGCGGATCGATATCGACAAGCAAGACATGCTTTCCCAGCTGTGCCAAATACGCCGCCAGGTTGACCGCGGTCGTGGTCTTCCCCACTCCGCCTTTCTGGTTGACAATAGCGATGATTTTACCCATTGCCGAAGATAGCAGATAACAGATAGCAGATAACAGACGGCAGGAACCACTAATTTATGCCTGTTATCTGTTATCTGTTATCTGTTATCTGAATACATTTATAACTGCTAAATATTATACCTTAATATAAACGTTTTGACAAACCCGAATAATTCCCCTATACTATAACCATTCCGGGCTTAAATTAGCTGGAATTTTATTATATTGATACATTAGCCGCGATGGCGGAACTGGTAGACGCGCACGACTCAAAATCGTGTGGTGGCAACACCATGAGAGTTCGATTCTCTCTCGCGGCACACATAATTAAAGTTTTTTTCGTAAATAAACAAGGGGGCCGGGTGGTTTAACCCGGTTTTGCTGTTTGAAAAATAATATAATATATATTCATAATAACCCAAGGAGGATAAAATGAAAAAATTGATTTGCCACGATTGAATCTGGAGCTTACGACAACCGCTGATGACTTTCAGCGCATGATGGACCTGACCCCGGACCGATACCTCGGTTGTGCGGTACAATTGATAGAGGAATATTGATATGGATCCAATATAATATTATTGTTATCACTCGGCTTCACTCCCAAGAGGAAGCCGGGTTTTCATTTGCCCTAAATGTCTTATATTGATAAAATATAATTAACCAATAAATATCAATTAAGTCTCTCTCTCTGTTTACTGTTTACTGTTTACTGTTTACTGTTTACTGTTTACTGTTTACTGTT
>CAZYKS010000010.1:0-11502 GCA_964648375.1 uncultured Gammaproteobacteria bacterium
GGAATAATCTCGAATACTTTAAAGAAAAAAATAAAATTGAGGTACGCGACCTTTTAGTCTTGGGCGGCGGCAGCCGGCTTAAAGGACTTTTGGATTATTTTCAGGCCGAATTCGGGGGGCTGCGCGTAGCACCGGCTGAGCCGGCTATAAAAACGGATGATGAAAATTTTTTCCATATCGAAGCGACTGGTTTGGCGATCAGGGATTTAGAAGACCGCTGGGAAAAAACCGATCCCGGTTTTAAACACCAGGAAGAAAACAGCCGGACGGAAATTACCAGCCGCGGAATATATGATAAACTCTTGCCGGAATTGGCAAAATTAAGATTAATAAACAAAAAGGCTATTTTACTTATTGTCGGAGTATCGGCACTGGTTATAATTTCGCTAACAGCAATTTTCGCGCTCAAGCGGGATGTGAAACCGCTACCGGCGCTTCCGACCAGCCCAATCCCGGTCGACACTAGCCAGAATGCGCAAGAACCGGCAGGCAACGAAACCGAAACGGTTGGCCGGGAAACCATGCCGTCTCTCCGGATAAAAGAACTTAATTCTAACCTGAATATCAGAAGCGGACCGGGAACGTCATATAGTGTAATCGGAACGGCGCAGCCGGGAAGCGAATACGAAATCGCGGGCGAAAACCAGGATTGGTACGAAATCAGGTCGGCTAACGGTTCGACGGGCTGGGTGGCTAAGCAGTTTTCGGAAAAAATAACCGAATAATAAAAGGTATTTTATTTATAGCCGCGTTCGATATCAAATCGCCGGAGTCTATGCTATAATTTATAATAATTAGTATCAATTTTATTTAACTAAAAATTATGCTTTCAGTAAAACGAAAAAAGTTAGGCGGCGAATCCGGCTTTACCCTGATCGAGCTTTTGATCGTGGTCGGGGTAATCGCGATTCTGGCGGCTCTGGTGTTCGTGGCACTCAATCCGCTCGGACGCTTCCAGGACTCGCGCAATGCCCAGCGCTGGTCCGACGTAAATGCGATCGCGTCGGCGATAAAAATCAACCAGATCGATAATGGCGGGAATTATTTGATCGCTTTCGATGGTTTAAGCCTCGACTTATATTACCAAATCGGCGAAGGCTCAAGCTGCCATATTACCTGCCCGGGGGTGATATTACAACCCACCTGCGTTGACCTGAGCGAATTGATCGGTGACGGATATTTGCCCAGCATACCTTTCGATCCGAACGCTTCCGGGGCTGACGGTGATTATACGCATTATTATCTCGTAGAGAGCAGCAACGGCACTATTACGGTCGGATCCTGTGATGAAGAGGCCGGTACCGGCGCCTCCACCCCGGTTATTTCCGTTACCCGGTAAATTCCTACCGGATAGTCTATCGGTTAATATTCACCGAGATACATAACGGATAAGTCCGCTTCTGGCGATTAATTTATTATTATATTATGCGTAATTAAACTTAAATTTATGCAAGCACACATCAAAAAATCATCCAATTCCGGCTTTACCCTGATCGAGCTTTTGATCGTGGTCGGGGTAATCGCGATTCTGGCGGCCCTGGTGTTCGTAGCCCTCAATCCGCTCGGGCGCTTCCAGGACTCGCGCAATGCCCAGCGCTGGTCCGACGTTAACGCGATTCTGTCGGCAATCAAATTAAGCCAGGTGGATAACGGGGGCAACTATATATCCGCGATCCAAGCTTTGGACGAAGACACCTATTACCAGATCGGTACCGGAGAAAGCACCCAGGACGAGTGCCTCTATCCGGACGTGGACCTGGACGCCAATTGCGTCAATTTAAGCGGACTGGTTACCAACGGTTATCTGGCCAGCGTCCCGTACGATCCGGAGAGCGGTTCGACCGCGGAAACCGATTATTACATTATGTTGAGCAGTACCGGATCGCTGACGGTCGGGGCTTGCAGCGAGGAGCAGGGGACGAACACGACTCCGCCGGAAATCGAGATCAGCCGTTAGTGGTCTCCGCGCCGGAAATACTCTATTATAAGGTTTTATAGTGGGGTATTTTATTTTCCTTTGGGAAGTTAAATATCGCCTGATAATCGCTGATTCAGGTGCCGGCAGTCCCCATATAAAATAAGTAGCCGGCTGGTTATTGCTTTTTCCGGAAACAATTTGTTATAATATATCAATAACCCTGAAGCGACTATGAAACAATATCTTAAGCCAATTTTACTGTTAATCATAACCGGAGCGGTAGCTGTCGGCATGTATTATTACCGGCAAAACCAGCCTACCCGGCAATATACGGTTGATTCGACTTATTGCGAAAGCGATGGCGATTGCCAGCTGTATGACTGCACTAATTGCGGTAATTCGATATGGATCGATAAAAATAGCGCTTCCACCGACTCCTGTTCGAAAAAGGTGCCGGGTTTGGTGGGGTGCGAGTGCGCGGACCATACCTGCAAGCGTAAATATGAAAGATAATGATTAGTAAATTATCAATTTTCAATAATCAATTATCAATTAATTATCATTTGTCTAATAATTAATTTAATTCGATAATTAATTAATTTGGCATTTATTGATAATTGACCATTGATAATTGATCATTTTAAAAATGATCAAAGTAAAAAAAATTAAACTTATTATTCCACTCTCCCTGGCAGTTGCGTTCGGCCTGGGTCTTTTTTTTGGTATCTGGTTATACGGCGGCGACAAATCGCTATCTGATAAGGGATCGAATCCGGAAGAATATCACGAGGTCAGGGCCGGAGGCTATCGACTGATCAACCCGCTACTGGAATGTGATATATCCAGTGACCGGGAGAACCTATTGCTAGAGCCGCTGAAAACCGAAGTGGAGGAGTTTATCGACCGGCAGCGCGCGCAGACAGGAATCGATATGGTAGCGGTTTATTTTCGCGATCTCAATAACGGGCCCTGGTTCGGCATAAATGAAAAAGAGGAATTCGCACCGGCCAGCCTGCTTAAAGTGCCGATGATGGTGGCGTTTTATAAATTAGCCGAGGATAATCCGGAATTACTGGATACGGTGATAACCTATCAGGGCGAATTCGACGATAAAACCAACCTGGATATAGCCAGTGAAACTCTGGAGGCCGGCCAGGATTATAAAATCGATGAATTGATAAATAAGATGATCATTTATTCCGACAATAAATCGATGAAAGTGCTGCAAAATTTTCTTAACAACCGGGTGGATAAAAAAATTCTTTTAAAGACAGCGGCGGAAATCGGCTTGATTTCGCCTACGGCTACAGACGCAGGGGACAGCGTTATGATAAAACAATATGCGGCAATTTTCAGGATACTTTATAATGCCTCATATTTGGATAAAACCATGTCAGAGAAGGCCTTAGAAGCGCTTTCACAAAGCGATTATGATATCGGTTTGGCCGCCGGTATACCGGACAATATTACCTTAGCCAATAAATTCGGTTATTATAATACCGGCAGTATTAATGAAGAACAACAATTGCATGACTGCGGTATCGTGTATTATTCCCCCAAGCCATATTTGATTTGCGTCATGACCAGGGGTGGGAATGAACGTTTGGATTTGGAAACGACCATCCAGGGTATTTCCCGCATGGTATTCGATTTTGTCGAAAACTCAAAAATGAATTAACCATTTTATAAATAAAGAGAATAAAATAGGGGTCAAACCAGCTGAAATGACCTCTATTTTTGTTTAATATTTTGGAAGTTATACACATTGAAATCAGGCAACCGAAAATGTTATAATATAGTTAATATTTTCTTTTATCCACACTATTTTTATGGTGGATTTTTTGGGTTTTTATAAATTAATTTTTATTTAATATTAAACAAAATAATATTAATAATTAATTGAATTTCAGAATATATAAAAGTTAGATTAATTTTGAGCATACTTTTGTCTTTATCCCATGCGCATCCCCACGCGAAAAACGAATTTTAAATTGGCAAACAACTCGTCAGTCAGGCTGATCGGTTTGATTATTTTTATATTGGCGGCGTTCGGTTATTCGGGCAGCCGTTTTATTTTTGTTAAAGCATTCAATAACCAAATCAATATTTATCCGGAAGAATATAACTACGACCAAAGCGGCAGCATCCCCAAATGGCAAAATATAGAAAATATTTTTTATCAGGATCTCTCCAGCCAGGCCGATTACAACCTGTTTTCCAGCGAAAATTCAGCGAATATTATCACCATTAAACCGACTGTGGATATAGCCAGTAGCACAGACGGCGGACCATCCGACGGCGGATCTACGGCCGTCAGCGGTACTCAAAATAACGGCAGCGATACCGGGCAAGCCGCCGTTAGCGGCAATGAAGAACAGACCGGCGAAACGACTGCCCCGGCCAACGGAGAAAACGGTTCCAGCGGCTTAAACGCGCCATCCCAGGATGATTCCGGCTCGGCTGCCGGAGAATTAAATACTGGGGGCAATAGTTCCGATAACCAGGACCAAGCTCCGGACGCGGATACGGTAAACACTCCCGTACCCGGCAGCGGCAATGTTACCGACAATGAAAGCGCCGGCGGTGACAGCAGCGTAATTAACGGTAGCACCGGCGATAACAGCGGCACCGCTAACGGCAATACCGCGCCAGCCGCACCGGCCGGCGATTCATCCGGGGAAGGAGACAGCGCCGGCGGTGCCAGCGCCGGGACCGATAATCCCGCTCCGCCGGCTCCGCCGGCGGCCCCTGCCAGCGCACCGGCCGGCGATACCGGGCAGGGAGATTCGTCGCTACTTGATAATTTCATTTATGGGATAAATTCTTTATTCGCCTATTTTGGCCAATTGGATATTTTTAATTTAAAATTAGCGAAAGCCGAACAGGCCACCAGCTCCGAAAGCGTAGACGGTAACGGGGCAGCGGCCGCTGCCGGGGCACTCAGGCAGAGTCTGGTCTTCCAGAATTTCAGCGTACCGGAGAGCATCTCTAATACGGCATTCGGCCAGGCGGCCTTGCGTTTATCCCTGGCGGGTAAGAGCGAATATAAGGATGACCGGCTGTTATTCGAATACAGCCTGGATGATTCCTGGCTTCCGTTAGGGTCGCTCGATATCAACCAGACCATCTCTAACGCGCAGATCGGCGATTATTTCGAATTAAAGCTCGATAATATCGACACCTGGGACCAGCTGAACCGGTTAAAGGTCAGGATCAGTTATGTCAACGATGAATTCGCACCGGAGGAAGATATGAGACCGATGGCGATCTACCTCGACGCCCTTTGGCTGGAAGTTAATTACGACGATCAGAACGGACCGGACGAAATCGGATCGAGTTCGGATGAAGTCAAGACGGATGAGGACGGCGAGGTGCAGGGAGCGGAAGAAGAGCTGGCGCCGCTTCCGGAAGACTTGTTGGACGAAACCCAGATCACCAAAGTGGAAAATAGCGACGAACAGCAGTACGATCTGTATTTGCTGAGCGCGAAGACTGATTTCAAGACTGAGGATGCGCCCAAATTCAGGTTCCGCTATCAGCGCAGGAAAAACCTTGCCAGCCGGATCATCGACAGCCTCTTAAGTCCGTTTTTGGACGAATACCGAAACTTAAGCGTAGACGCCCGGGTGGCGGTATCGGGTTCTGATAACCAGGAAATTCCAGTCAAAGCCGATATCACTTATTTTGACAGCGGGGAATTTGAAGTCGAATTAACCAGCCCGGTGCGGGAATTGCCTCCGGGCAAACATGTCCTTAAACTCATAATTACCGATAACGGCCAGGAATATACGGCGGCCCAGGATTTCACCTGGGGGGTATTAGCGTTCAATTCCAATAAATCGATTTACACCCCCGGAGAACAGGCATATTTGCAAATGGCGGTGCTGGACGATAAGGGTGATACTCTTTGCCGTCCGGATTACCTGCGGCTCGAAATCAAGGATCCTTTGGGGCGGGTAACCTATTTGAGCACCTATAACGGACTGCTAGTCGAAAATCCGGAATGCGCTCCCAATAACGTGATCGATGCGCCGGATTTTTACGGATATTATGATGTAAAGGAACCGGGCATATATAACGTTAACCTGGTAGCCGGTACGGTAAACGGTGAGCGGCAAATCAGCGACAGCTTCGAAGTGCGCGAGGAAGTACCGTTCGCGATCGAGCGGATCGGCCCGACCCGGATTTATCCGAAAGCGCTGTATAAGATGACCCTTAAGGTAACGCCGCGAAACGATTTCCAGGGGCAATTCGTCGAAACTATCCCAGCCACCTTCGCGGTCGTTTCCGGACGGGGGGCGACGACGACTCTGGCTGACTCCGGGAAAATTTTATCCTGGGATGTCGATTGGGAGGCGAGCTCGACTTATGAATTGACTTACACTTTCGATGCGCCGGATAAATCCCCTTATTTTTATTTATTGGGTCCGGCGGAAGTCCGGCAAAGGCCGGGAAAGGCGACTTCAACCGCGGCCGATAAGAATATCGATAAGGAGGATTTTTTTAATGGTTCGGGCGATAACTGGCAAACCGTATTCTCCGAAAGCCGCGAGTGGCAGGTCGCGTCGGACGCCACGCTCGAATATTATCTCGCCCGGCGCGACACTGATCAGACCTGGTCAGTGGACGCCGGAATTACGGCTGGCTGGCTAACCGCCTCCGGCACACCGGATACCGGAACGGTCGGATCGGCTAATGGCTGGATTGATGGATCTAATTTTACCCCCGGGGACCGGTACTTAATCCTTGCCTGGGGGGCGCATAATACCAATAATGGTGATTGCCGCTCGGGCCTTAGGGTCAGCCACGGCGGAACGGCTTTCGACGAATCGGCTACTATTGAAGAAACCGATCGCAGCGATACTTACCGGATGACTCCCTGGTTCTGGTTCACGGTCTGGACCGCGGCGGATGAAAATCTGGACATCGATTTTTATGGCGATAACCAGAGCGCCACCAATAACCGTACAATTCGAGTCGGCGATATCACCCTCGTAGCGGTAAATGCTGAAGAGCTGATCGCGAACGGCGACCTGGTGTACGATACTGATACCGGGGCCAGTACTCTCGATACTAACTGGGCCGCCAAAGCCAATATCAACTGGACTCCGATTAATAATAATGAATCCTGGTGGCTGGGCGCGTATTCGCAGGGGGATATCGTCGATATCAACAGCGACTATTATCAGTCGCAGCTAAATATCGATTCCGGCACTATTCGAGCGTATAATACGAAAGAAGGTGAAGACGAGGATGATACGCCTTTATATGGAATGGGATGGGTTGATAATTTTTCTACCGCCGTCCATACGGCAGCGGTTGAAGTCCAGGAAAGCGCGGCAGATGAAGCTTACCTGGCTTCTGGAATTTTCGCGCTTAATTTAAATGCTTTCGAACAATTCAACTATGCGGTCAATACCAATCCGACTACGATCAGTGAACGGTTTATCAACACCAGAATTGTCGGGGTTAATCCCAGTCCGCGGAGTCAGGGGGATTGGCTGGTAGCGGGCGGCTACGTCGCCGATGATAATGGCCAGGCTGTGATCGGCCGGATTAAGGAGGATTGGACTGATATCGTCGACTTACACGGCGGCTGGCAGTTTGACAACAACGATGAAGTTCCATGGACCGGCGGCGACGTCAGCGATTTTTCCACCAGCACTAAGGATATCGCAATCTATTCCCTGACTGCCGGTACCGGTTCAGCCGATGTCAATGATCCCTGGCTGGTTGCCCTTGACCTGGAACTAACTTCCCCATTTTACGTTCTAGCCGATGAACAGTACCGAAGCGACCTAATTACGCCGGTGCCGCTAAGCGGCTGGACCGACGAGAGCGAAATTAAACTGCATGCGATAGCCAATAATGTCGCCACTACCAGTACACAAATCGATTTTTATTACCAACTGCTCGAAGATAGCGATAGTTTTACTACCGCCACTACCGTACCAGTGGGAGCCTGTGTAAACGGCGAGAGCTGGAATGACCGAGGCGGTTGTAATAATGTCTGGACTGTGTCGATAACCGATTTCAACCGTATCGCCTCCGGCACGGTTACCATCACGGATTTACCCGAAGACACGAACGGATATAAATGGCAGGTGATGGCCTGCGACGACTCGAATGAGTGTACCGACTGGGACAGCTTTAGTCCGGTTACCCCTCATTTCAAAACTGATTTGACCGCGCCGGTAGCGACGGGCGATTTAAGCGCGGTCGAGACTACCGCTAACTCGATTACCGTTAAATTCGGCGCTTCAACCACCGAAGATTATTTTAAAGAATATAAAATATTTTACGCCACCTCATCACCGGTAAGCGAAAACGATTACGAACATGAGAGCCCGGTCCTTAGATATCAGGACTATAACGGCGCCAGTACGACCAAGATTATCGGACTGGAACCGGATACGGAGTATTGGATTAATATCTGGGCTTATGATTTGGCCGGGAATACGGCCAGCGCTACCGCGATTTCGGCAACCACCATGGCCGGCAACCGGCGGGCCAATACGGTCGAATTTCAGGCTGGTTTATATTCGGCCGACGGCACTACCGGAGAGAATACCGATACTAACCAGACTTTTTCGCCCTTCCCGTTTTATTTAGCTGAAGATAAGATCGATATCGAAAACGCCTATCTTGTATTCGAAGCCCATTTTGACGCCTATGACCAGACCGGCGGCAATTATACCGGTTATCAACTGGCTTTTGATGCCTGCCAGTCGCCTTGCGCACCCGACGCTTTTACCGGCACCAGCAGCGTTATCAAAGCGGACAATACTGTTCTGGCTTATGACGAAGGCGGCGGCAACCAGGTGCGCTTGCTCTTGGACGTTACTGATGAACTGGAACTAAAAAATTACGAAACCGGTCAGCTTTCCGGACAGGTAGGCTACCGTCTGGAGCAGGGTACTCCGATCAATTCAATTAGCTTTGCCAAGACAAAACTGGTCGTTACCTATTCTTACGATAAGGACTCGCCCACGCTTACCAATACGGTTATCTATCCGCTCGAATCGAACGCTTCCGACGATACCGGAACGCGCCAGGCCGTCCAGACCGACAGCTGTATTCTTGATTCCAATTGCCCATTATTTTCATATAATATGGATATCCCCGAGTATGCCGCTTCGGTATATCCAGATAGTCTTTCCCAGTGGTTCCAGCTGTACGCCGTTAACGATTCGAACGGTAATGATGATATTTCCATGACAGTAAATATTGAAGGCACGGATGCGACTTCAAGCGCCTATGTTCATGAAGCCGGCCATAACTACGAGCAGGGGAATTTTCCGGAAGTGGTGTATACGGACGTTAGTGGCTACGCTCCCAATACCGATCAGCAATTGGAAGTGCATAATGAATTATTAACATCCGGCAGCGGGGATTATTACCTCTTAGGCGGGGAAGTGGTTGATACTTATATCGCTTCATCAGCCGCCGCGGTCAAGACCCGGACCGTATCTTTCCCGATGGGCGCAATCAATGACGGCCTCACTAATGTCACCACTTACGGCCGGGCGGACGTTTATTTTCCTGAGAACGGCAATTCGACCGGAATCGTTACCGTTAAAAAAGCCTGGATCCGCATCGTAAGTAATAATTACGCCACCAACCCGTATACGCTCACCGTGGCCGCGCGCGTCGGCTCCGGCGCCACTTCAAGCGATTATGTTTATGACTATGACGTCGGCCGGGCTACGATTAAGCCTGCCTTCAATATTATCCATGTCCTGGCCTCGACTACCTATAGCGAATTAGAGAACGCGAACGCGGGCGTGCCGGTCAGGGTCAGCCTCGAAACTACCAACGATAATACGGTCCAGGGCGGATTAACGGCGGAACTGATGGTTACCTATACCTATACGGACGAGCAAGACGGCTATCTTACCAGCCTCAAGCTTTATGCGGGCCAGAGCGACGGGGACGAAACCGATAACCGCAGCCGTTATTTCTCCACCACTACCGCACCGCTGGTATTTCCCGAAGACAGCCATAAAAGTTTATTGAGCGGGGCCTTATTAGCGAGTTATCTAATCAGCGACAGCGACAATGCCGTCAATACCAATTATCGCATGGCCATCGACCTCGAGCCGTCCGCGACTGATTGCTCTAATCAGCTTTGGTACGGCCGGCCAGACGGGTATAACGGATTCATCGAACTGTATCGGGACGTATCCCCGGCCTTGACCACCGTGCACCATCAGGCCTATAACGTCTGCTACGCCAATAACGGCGGCCTTGATCCGGACGGATCGGGCGGGGCTAAGATGAACGGCCAGCTTACCTATACTTATATGTATTCCAATCCGGCGGCGATCAAGGTGTCGGCCGACCAGCAGTATAAAGTGGCGGGCGGGCAAATTATCCCGAACGGAGCCTGGATGGAGGAGGATGACGTTATCCTGGAAGCGTCGGCGATCGACCGGGACGCCGGCACGGTGATGAATTTCTATTACCAGCTGATCCCGAATGACCAGGCGTTTTCCACGGCTACCACCGCGCCTTCCAACCCCTGCCTGGCCGGCACCGCTTTCAATACCTGCAATTCCAAGATCTGGACCGCTGGCGATATCATTTTAGCCGGTAATGCGGATGCCCAGACTATCGCTATGAACCTGCCGGAAGCAACCGCCAGTTTCAAGTGGCAGGTGAAAGCCTGCAACGATAACGGCACCTGTTCGGGCTGGGTTCCATTCGACGCAGCCCCGAATATCAACGTCGATAAAACCGCTCCGACCGCGCCGGGCGATTTGACTTTCGTCGACCGCACCTCCCGGTCTCTGACTTTCGCATATGGCGCCCCCACCACCGAACTCAATTTCAAGGAATATAAGATCTGGATATCGACCACTTCACCGGTAACCAACGGCGTCTGGGAGCACGACGACCCCAACCTCGATCATAAGGACTATAACAACGCCACTTCAACTACCATTACCGGCCTCCAGCCCGATACCGAGTATTTTGTCAATATCTGGGCTTACGACTATTACGGTCATAAAGCGAGCGGCACCCAGATCGGGATGCGGACAGAGCCCGCTCCCCGCGCCCGCACCGTCCAGTTCCCGGCCGGCGCTTATTCCGGAGACGGCACGAGCGGACAAAACGCGGACGCGACCAATACTTTCGCGGCCTTCGATTTCAAGCTGGCGGAAGACAACGTCAATATCGAGCAGGCTTATATCATCTTCGAATCCGAATACGAAGCCTATAGCGACGGTATCGCCGACTATACCGGTTATAGCCTGGCGTTCGACGTCTGCGCCGAACCGTGCAGTGCCGACGCCGCGGCCGGCGGCGGCCGGGTAGAAAAGGACGATTCCTCGGTCCTATCCTACTACGAAAATGATACCGGCGCTACTAATCTGCGCCTCCTGTTCGACGTAACCGCCGAAGTCCAGCTGGCCGCTTATTCGGGCGGAAACGAGCTTCAGGGTCAGCTGGCCTATAATCTGAAACGGGGACAAGCGCCGTTCGACACGATCGCCAATGCCAAGGCGATGCTGGTGGTAACTTATACTTACGCTGCCGACTCGCCGTCGTTTACCAATACCGTCTTTTATCCTCTTGAGTCT
>CAZYKS010000011.1:0-10576 GCA_964648375.1 uncultured Gammaproteobacteria bacterium
GCCAGCGGCAGCCGAACGTTTAGCCGCGTCTTACTGCTCTTCTCAATAAAAAATATAAAATCGGCCCGGCGCTTAAGGAACGTCCGGGCTTTTTTTCGGAAAAAATATCCAGTGTAATTTATAATTAAATTTCTAAAGAAGGAAAGCAGAGCGCTAAGACTCTGCTTTTTAAAAGTTTAATTTTTTTCATGGCTTTACCACAGAAGGTTGGCGTAGTTATCTGGTGGTGCCATGAGCCATGGTGGAATCAGAGTTTCGAGCCTTAAAAGAAGTATTGATGTTGTCACCTGGGAGGTACGTTGCAGAAAAACAGGTAATCCTAATGTGCGTACAGCGGTGAAGAATCATAATCGGCCTCCTTTCATGGGCATCCAATGTCCCTCCAGGCCTGGGACGTTATCGTTGATTTTTGTGGTTTTGTGAATTTGTCCTGAAATTTGCCCGGATTTAATTTAATTTTAATACATTTTTGATCAGATGGCAAATATACCGAATCAAGGAAAACAAAAACGTCCGTTTGAGTTAAATTTGTGATTTGTTTGTTTTTAGCGTAAATGTTACAATAAAGTTATAATAAAATAACGTTTAAGTATGGCAAAAATGGAATTTACAATAGAGGAAGCGAAGGCGGTTGCCGCCCGGATCGGGGTCGACTGGGTGAAAGCCGATTTTACCCCGGAGCAGTTTTTGGCCGGGATGAATGTCGAGCTTGAACACGGCGCGCACGACCCGGAAACCGACGTGACCGGGGATGACCCGGTCATGACCGGAAAGATCGCCTGGGCGCACCTGAAGGAATTCGGCGATTATTATGACCGGCTGGAAATTATGGAACGGGAGGCGGAAGGGAAAATTTAAAAATTAAATATAATTTATGAAGCTAAACGTAAAAGCCTTCGCCCTTTCCTGCGGGATACTCTGGAGCGCGTGCATTCTCGTATGGGGCTGGGTAGCCATGACCGGCTACGGGGTTGCCGGGGTCGAGCTAGTCGGTTCCGTCTATCTCGGCTATTCGGCGAGCTTTTTGGGAGCCATCATCGGCGCGGTCTGGGCCTTTATCGACGGCGCGGTCGGCGGGGCAATTTTCGCCTGGCTCTATAACCGTCTGGCGAAATAAAACAAAATATTTTATAATCTAGTCGCACTTGTTAAAAAGTTATTTTAAGTATGAGGGAAAAGCATTTCTACGTCTATATCTTAGCCAGTAAGAGGAACGGCACATTATATATCGGAGTGACTGATAACCTTAAGCGCAGGGTATTCGAACATAAAAATGATCTGATAGAAGGTTTTACCAAGAAATATCAGGTACATATGCTGGTTTATTACGAAGTCTATGAATACGGCTTAGGCGCATTTACCAGGGAAAAACGAATAAAGAAATGGAAGAGAAAATGGAAACTGGAATTAATAGAAAAATAAAATCCTACCTGGAAAGATTTATACGACGATCTGATTTAAATACGATAATTTTTATATTCACTTATTAACGAGTTTAGCGTCGTTCCCCTGAAAAGGGGAATCCAGGCTCCACCATATAATTTTTCCTATAATAAAATAAATTCATATTTGATTAAGAAATTCAATTGGAGTCAGTTTATTTTATCAAAGGTAATTATATTCTCGGTACCTGGATTCCCGCTTTCGCGGGAACGACGCTGTCATATTTATTATTTTATGAAAGACATTATCGCCGATAAAAATCAAATCGCCCTCTGCGGGCTCTATTGCGGAGCCTGCAAGAAATTTTTAAGTGAAACCTGTCCGGGTTGCGCCCAGAACGAAAAAGCGGGATGGTGCAAGGTGCGAACCTGCTGCCTCGAGAATAATTATTCGTCCTGCGCCGACTGTAAAAAGTTCGATAATATCGAGGACTGTAAAAAGCTCAATAATTTTATCGCGAAAATTTTCGGCCTGGTCTTCCGCTCTGACCGGAACGCCTGTATTGCCATGATCAAAGAAAAGGGTTATGAGGATTTTGCCTTGTACATGGCGAAGAATAAATTACAGTCGCTCAAGCGTTAGGGCATCGGTAATATAATATTATGCGTATTGATTCTTACGAATTCGGGAAAATTAATATTGACGGCAAAAAATACATAAGCGATGTATTGATATTGCTTGACCAAGTCGAAGACTGGTGGCGCAGCGAAGGGCACGAAGTCTCTCCCGGCGATCTCGAAACCGCAGTTAACCTGGCGCCGGAGTTGATTATAATCGGAACCGGCGCTTCCAGTATCATGAAGGTTCCGGAGGAAACCGAGCTGTTTCTAAAAGACAAGCGGATCGAGCTGATAATAGCTTCCACCCCGGACGCGGTACAGCTCTATAATGAACTGTCGGTGAAGAAAAAAGTGATCGCCGGCCTGCATCTGACGTGTTGACGATTAGTAAACAGTAAGCAGTAAGCAGACGGTAGAAAAATATTAATTATGCAATTGAATTTATTATGACTGATTACACTATCATATCTAAATTCAGAAACAAGGAGCAATGCGAATTACTGATAAATAAAATCGAGGAAAAAGGCAAGACCTGCTATAATTTTTGCTCAACTCCGGCTGATCCGAAAAATCCTGATGCCCATCCCGAGGAGCAGATGGAGGTATTCGAAAGTGTGGAAGATTTTTTCAATAATGATTACCATCGATATATTTTCGAAAAAGATCTGGAAGGACTTAAGAATGCGGACAAGGTGATTTTGCTATTGCCAGCCGGAACTTCGGCCCATATCGAAGCCGGTATCGCTTACGGTTTGGGCAAGCCCATGATCTTGATCGGAGAACCGGAAAAACCGGAATCACTATATTTGATATTTAAGGAGCGCTATGCTTCGATTGATGAATTTATCGATATGCTATAAACTTTATTAAATATTGTATTCATTCATGCAAACACGAATAGTAACCAGAGCCATAATCCATAAAGGCAATAAATTATTGCTAAGCCGTGACCAAGGCCTTGATTTCTGGTACCCGGGCGGGGGCGAATGGGAAGCGGATGAAGACCTGACCGAATGCGCGGTCAGGGAAGTTAACGAAGAAACCGGCCAGAAAATAAAAGTCTTAGGTTTGATGTACGTGCATGAATTTTATATCAACAAGGATAAGCGAAATTTAGAGTTGTTTTTTTTGGCTCAACCCCTGGAAGATTCGCAAACTAACCACTACCACGAAGATATGGATAAGGCGGGCCATACCCGGGTAGAGGAGAACCGCTGGTTCAGCGAGGAAGAGATGGAAAAAATTAAAGTTTATCCGGATTTTTTCCGCGAACGGGTCTGGCAGGATATTAAGAATTTCGATAAAGACAAGCCGTTATATTTTAAGAGAAAGCAGGAAGAATAAATAAATTTATGGTTTATCTAATCGGCGGATCTCCGCGGGCAGGAAAAAGTATATTGGCGAGGAAATTATCCAGGAGTTTAGCGGTTCCTTATATTTCAACCGATAATTTAAGGCCGGTGATCATGCCTTATTTTCCTAGAAGGGAACAAGCCGATGCTTTTCCGTTCGAAATGATGTTTGCGCATAATAACCGTGAAGAATTTTTTAATAAATATTCCGGCAAAGAAATGTTAGAGGCGGATATAATAGAAGCTAACAGTATCTGGCCGGGAATAAAAAGTTTAATCGAATATTTAATATCATGCCGGATGGATTATATAATTGAGGGAGTGCATCTTTTTCCTCATTTTGTAAAAAGAATAAAGAATAAAGGTAAGCTGAAAATAATATATTTAGTAAAGAAAGACGAAGAAAAAATATTAAGAGGTTTACTTAAAAATAATAATGAAGATTGGATTTCGAGTCATATAAGAGATAAGGATATTTTAAAAAAAGCGGCTAAGACTTTGAGTATTTATGGAAATTATTTCGTAAGCGAGTGCCGGAAATATAGGTTTAAAACGGTTAATACGGAAGATAATTTTAGAAAAAGTATATTTAATTGTACGGATAAAATAAAATAATTTTTCCTTGCTTTTTCTTTTAATCACAGGTAAAATAAAAGCAGATTACAATTAATTTTAATAATATGAGCGAAGATCTTTTTACTCCTCCCGGTGGCGAGCGTAATGCCGGGCAGGAAAAATCATCGCAAAAGCAAAAAGCGATATTCGTCGGTATTGCAATCCTGATCGTAGTGGGATTGTTTTTTTATTTGACCTTTTTCTTCAACAATAAGCCGGCGAGCGAGCCGACGTTAAAGCCGCCGGCAGTCAAGGAAGTGAGCGGCGACCTGGCTGTGGCGGCCGGCGAGATCAAGACGGTCGAGAATGGCGACATTTTGAAAATTTCCGGCAACCTGACCGTGGACGGGGAAATCATGTGCTCGGGCGGCGGCCTCTTTATCGAAGTGGCCGGTGACGCGAATATTAACGGGCAGCTGACCTGCGAGCGCGCGGACGATATCCCGGACGCCGATGCCGATAGCGGGATCGCGCTGGTAGTGGGCGGCGCTTTAACCATGGGCGAGAATGCGAAGCTCGAGACCAACGGGCATGTCCAGCTGCTTGATGACGCCAGCCTGTTGTCAACGACCAGGGACCAGTTTAGCGCCCTGTACGGGGAAGCGGCGCAGGATACGGGCGAAGGGGTACGCGTCGGCCCCTTCATCACCAAGGACATGGCGGCTACTACGACTTCGTTCCGGCCGGATAACATGAATAAAACAGCTTTAGTTAAGGCGGCGAACGCGGCCGGCAAGGATTGGACCATTACCGGGAATTTGACCGTGGATACGCCCCCGCGCTGGCGCCAGCAAATCACGATCGTAAAGTTTTCCAATTTGCATAATTTGACTATCCGGAATTTTTCCTTGCTGGGGCCGGACGGCAGTAACGGGCAGGACGATACGGGCCAGAATTGTGCCGCCCGGGGCGGCAACGGCCAGGACGCCCTTAGGTTCCTGGTGGACGTACCGGATCTGAAAATCGATAATTTCGACCTCTGGCTCGGCAGCGGCGGCCTCGGCGGCAATGCTTTTACCAGAAAGGACTGTTTCCCGGGCGTAGCTACGGGCGGCGACGGCGGCCAGGCCGGAAATTTCAAGCTGATCGGGCATGACGGGATCGATATCGTCGGCGCCTTTTCGATCTATCCGGGCAAGGCCGGCGACGGCGGCTCGGCCACGGCCTGGGGCGGCGACGGCGAGTCCGGAAAAGCGGGAGGAGACGCGACCGCGCAGGGAGGCAATGCCGAAAATAACGAAAAAGCGATCCGGGCGCAGGGATCGGTAAACGGCACGACTTTGATCGCGATCGATTCCATGAGCGGCGGGTTCGGCGGCAATGCCTCGGCCTACGGCGGCCGGGGAGGCGACGGCCTTAAAGATAAGAGTATGGACGGCGGCGCGGGCGGCAATGCTAAGGCCGTTCCCGGCGACGGCGGCGACGCGCGCATCGTCCTCGCCGGCAACGGAGCCGTGCGTACGCCCGGCGCGTCCGATACCGGGGGCGACGCCGGTTCGGTTCATGATCGCGGCGGACGGGGCGGCGACGGTAGCGTCGGTTCGGCGACCATAGCCGGCGGCAACGGCGGCCAAGGCGGGGACGGGATATTCAGCGTCGGCCATGCCGGCGTCGGCGGGTCCGCGAACGGCAACGTGACGAAAGTAATCGAAGATAACGCCGGCAACGGCGGCAGCGGCGGCAGCGGCTGCAAGCCCGGAAGCGGCGGCGCCGGAGGCGCGGGGCTCAATCCGGGAGCGCCCGGATTCGACGGCCTTAACCTGTGTCCGCCCGAAGAGAAGAAAGAAGATGCGCCGAAAGGGGAAGAAGGCGCGGCTCCGGCAGCGCCGCCAGCGGGAGCGGGGGGAGCGCTGGTAAATGTCGATCCCGCCAGTTTAACCTTCGAACATAAAATCGGTGAGACCGCTTGCCCGACCCCGGTCGGATCGATTACGATCACGAATGCGGGTGCGGGCGCGGCTGATGGCTGGAAATTGGTTAATGGCGCACCGATGTGGCTATATATACCGGCCTCCGGCAGCTTGCCGGGGAGTGCGCCGGTCTCGTTTTCCTGCCAGCTCGACCAATACGTAACCCAGCAGCTCGATACCACCCTGAATTTCCAGCTGACCGAGAACGGCCAACCGGTCGGCGATCCGGGAAGCGTTAATGTAACCGGGTATATTACCGGACAATAAAGCTATATTTATTAAGCAGCTAAACGGCGAAACTTCGCGGTTTAGCTGCTTTTATATTTGTTGAAATTATGACAATTAAAAAAAACATAGGTAGTTTACCCCCTCTCCTGGACAGGAGAGGGCTGGGGTGAGGTTGATTTTGGCGCTGATTACGTCTATATTAATTACTGCGTTTTTGCCACTTCATACACCCTCGCCCTGTCCCTCTTCTCCTCTAGGGGCAGCGCTGGGATTCAGAAAACCCTATCAAGTATTTAATGAATTAATTAATAAGGTATTGCGTTAAATTCTAGTCTCAAAGATATTTATGTATTTGACAAAACTCGGAAGGAGATTCCGCTTTATCAGGTCGCCTCAGGATAACAGGTTAATTTAATTGCGGCACATAGACCCTCCATCGCTAAAGCTTAGAGAGGGTAAACGTGTCACCTACAGGTATTAATCAATTTTTAATTCGCTTCTTATAAATTGAATAATATGGAATCTGTCAATCCACAACCGGATATTGCCCAACCGCCCCTGGTAAGGCTCTGGCGCTGGCTTTGGTATGACGTTTTCGGCATTGTTAAGGAATTCCGCCTAAGTTATCTGCCGCCATTAATGGTTTATTTCGCGGCCGGGGTGTCGGGGTTCACCGGGATCATCGAATCGTTTTTCGTAAAAGATGAGCTGGGCCTGTCGGCCGCCTTCCTGGCCGGCCTGGCTTTTTGGGCCGGCTTGCCCTGGGCGTTCAAGATGCCCTTGGGGCATTTGGTCGACCTGTTCTGGAAAAAGAAGGCGATATTCGTTTATATCGGGGCCCTCTTTATGGCTTCGGGCCTCGTGATCATGATTGGCCTGACCGGGTATACCGAAGCCATGAGCACGGTTATGCGGCCGGAATTATGGTATATCCTGGCCGCTTTATTGTCTCCGGTCGGTTATGTCCTGCAGGACGTAGTGGCGGACGCCATGACGGTCGAAGCGGTACCGGTCGCACGGACGGATGGCAGCCGCTTCAGCGAGAAAGAATTCCAGCGCATGAACGTGACTATGCAGACGCTCGGGCGGATCGCGATTCTAGGCGGTTCGGCGATCGTGGCCGGTTTGGGCGGCTGGCTGGCGCTGACGCTTTCGTATAAGGCTATGTATTTGTGGTCGCTTCTGATTCCGGTGATTTCGGTTATGGGGGTGACACTGAACTCCATCATGCAAAGGCGCAAACGAAGCGGACTCAAAAAGCGCAGCATCAGCGCGGAAGAAATCGACCGGCTTACCGCGGCCCCGGCCCAACGGCCGCCGGTGAACTGGCACATCCTCGGGGGCAGCGCCCTGTTTATTGTTGTGGCGGTTAGCCTGGGTTTGTCGAGTTTTTCCCTGAGGCAGGAAACGGTGCTTTTGACGTCGCTTTTGATTATCGCCTATTTGATCGCCCAGCTGGTCAAGCCTCTAAGTCCGGTCAAGCGCCGGGAGATTATCGGCATCGCCATAGTTATTTTCGCTTTCCGGGCGGTGCCTTCGTTCGGGGCCGGCGCCGGCTGGTGGCAGATTGACGTGCTTAAATTCGATGAGGCCTTTTTCGGTACGCTCAGGCAGGTCGCCTCGCTCCTGGCGATCGCCGGCATGTTCGCTCTCCGGGGCTGGATGGCCCGGCGTCCGGTCACTTATCTGATCGTGTTCTTATCGGTGTATGCTACCATAATGTCGCTTCCGTATGTGGGGCTGTTCTACGGCCTTAGCCAATGGACGATGGCGCATTTCGGCTTCGGCGCCCGGACGATTGCCCTGGTCGATACCATGGCTGATTCGCCCGTGGGGCAGGTAGCGATGATCCCGCTCCTGGCCTGGATCGCGATGGAGGCGCCGCGGGCGACGAAAGCGACTTTCTTCGCGGTCATGTCCGCCTTCACCAACCTGGCGCTGTCGGCCAGCAATCTCGGCACCGAATATCTGAATAAGCTGTTCGTGGTCCCGCGCGGACAGTATTCGGCCCTGGGCCCGCTCATGATCACGGCGATCGCGATCAACCTGATCGTGCCGATAGCGGCGGTAATCCTGTTTAACCCGGCCGGAAGATGGAATTTATTCAATTTGACCGCAAAGTTGAGGAAAAAATTCATATAATTAATGTGAAACCCGGTTATAACGAATTTAGGTATTTACAATCTGTGTAAATCTGTTTAATCTGTGGTTAAATATATTTTGTCACCACGGATTGAACAGATCGAACAGATTTATTTTATTTTGTATTCTTGTGCCTCAATTATATAAATGCTAAAATAACGCTATGAATAGGTTAAGCAAATCCCAAACGATTAAAGCCCTGACCGAATTGCGCGATTCCATCGCCCGGAAAACCGGGCAGGAAGGGTTTAAGGTTTTACAATACAAAACGATTGAGGCAATTGCTAATGCCTTGCCGGCCACCTTGGAGGAGCTGCGCGCGATCAAGGGGATCGGGGATAAGAAGCTGAAGCAATACGGGGAATTGATCCTGGAAACGATCCATAGCGATCGCTTCAATAACGATGTCCCCGCCACTAAGGAGCCGGAGCAGGCGGAAAAACCGCCGGTATATACGGTAGGACAGTTTTTAGACGCCGTTAACGGCCTGCTTTTCGACCGATTCGGGAATACGCCGGTTCGGGGCGAGATCACGGGACTTAATGAGCACGCGACCGGCGTGTATTTCATGCTAAAAGATAAAGAAGACGGGAGCATCATGGATTGCTATTTGCCGCTTTCGGTTTACCGTAGCCTGGGTGTGCCGTTTGCTGACGGGATGGAGGTTAAGGCTACGGGCACCCCGGCCGTCTGGAAGCCCCGGGGCCGGTTAAGCTTCCGGGTAGACGCGCTCGAACTTCTGGGCGAGGGCGCCCTGAAGCAGGCGTATGAACTCCTGAAGCAGAAGCTCGAGGCCGAGGGCCTGTATATCCGCAAGCGGCCGCTGCCCGAGTTTATCGGATCGATCGGGATAGTCACGTCCCGCACCGGCGCGGTCATTAATGATTTCAGGAACAATCTCATGGCGCTCGGCCTGAATATCAGCCTGTATGACGTCAGGGTGGAAGGGGCGCGGGCGGTGGAAGAGATCAGGCGGGGGATAAAATGGTTTAACGACAACCAACCGGACCTGGACGTATTGGTCGTTATGCGCGGCGGCGGCAGCCTGGAAGACTTGCAGGCGTTCAATAACGAGCAAATCGCGCGGACTATTTTCGCCTCCGGGATTCCGACCATCGCCGGTATCGGGCATGACCGCGACATGCCGATCGCGAGCCTGGTGGCCGACGCGGCCGTATCGACGCCTACGGCCGCAGCCGTACTGATCAATAATTCCTGGCAGCGGCTAACCGAGGAACTGCCCCGGCGCGAGCAGGCGCTGATCCACGGACTCGAGAATGCTTTAAGCCGGGCGCGCTACGGTATCGAAAAAGCCGGCTATATAATCGATAATTATTTCGAACGGATAAAAAATCGCCTGGACGCTTTTACCGAAAAATTAAAGCAGGGGCTCCACGCCCTTGAAACCGCGTGTTTAAGCCACAAACTGAAAATCGAAAAAGCCGGCCAATTTCTCGCGGGCGCCGATCCCGAGCGCAACCTTAGGCTCGGCTATTCGATCGTCCGCAACCGGGGTGGCAAAGTGGTGCGCACGGCTGCTGACGTGAAGGTCGGAGAGAGTATCAGTACGAAATTATACCGAGGCGAGCTGGAATCGAAAGTAGAGGAAATAAAGTAATGTTATATGATGCAGAATCACCGAACTTAATAAAATTATTTATTTTCGATTAGTTCTAAATTCTAAAGACTAAATTCTGAACAAATTCCGATCGCCAAAATCAAAAATCTAAAATATCGGTTTAAAAAATTCGGTAATTTGAATTTAGGATTTGTTTAGCATTTGGATATTAGAGCTTAGGATTTTTTAAACGAACTAGATTTATTTTCGACTAACTTATGAAAATACGCTTGCGCCTAACCGCCCACACCCTCTATCTCTGGTCCTTATTCATTAAAGCCTTTGACGGGATTTTTGAAATTATCGTCGGCTCGGTATTGTTTTTCGTCCGCCCGGACCAGATCCACGGACTCGTGCGGCTCCTGACCCAGTTCGAGTTGAGCGAAGATAAACACGATTTAATCTCGAATTACCTGATGCACGCGAGCGAAAACCTGTCATTCGGTACGCAGCTGTTCGGCGCCTGGTATCTCTTAGGGCACGGAATCATAAAGATTTTTCTGGTCGTGAGCCTGTTAAAGAAAAAATACTGGGCTTATCCGGTAGCCGCAGTTTTTTTCTCGCTGTTCATAATTTATCAGATTTACCGCTATACCCTTACGCGTTCGCCTTTTCTGGTCGTGTTAACTATCTTCGATTTGGCGGTAATTTGGTTAATTTTAATCGAATACCGGAGAATTAAAAAACAAGTGCCGTAGACGGGCGCTC
>CAZYKS010000012.1:0-10316 GCA_964648375.1 uncultured Gammaproteobacteria bacterium
AATTTCGTCAATTTTTGGATAAATTGATTTCAAGCGCTATGGGGAAATAATACCCACGAATATACAAATTAAAGTACAAATTTACAAATATACAAATTTCTATTATTATTCGTAAATTCGTAAATTTGTAATAAGATTTGTAAATTCGTGGGTCTTAAATATGTTTGAACGTACAAAGAACATCCAACTCTCGGTAATCAAGCAGATGGAGCTCCGGGCGAGCAAGTACCCGGACGTGATCTCGCTGGCGCAGGGGATACCGAATTTCGATACCCCCGGCGGCATCAAGCGCCGGGTGGAGTTGGCGTTGAAGAGGGGAGTGGTAGCCCGTTATTCGCTCTCTCCGGGACTGCCGGAACTGAGGGAACTGATCGAACAATCGCTGCTGCGCGAAAAAATGTTTTACGATTGGCAGAAAGAAATTATCGTAACCGCCGGTTCGATCGAAGGCATCACCGCGTCTATCCTGGCCCTGACCGTACCGGGCGATGAAGTAATCATCCCCACGCCGACTTATACCAGCTACCGTGAAGTGATCTACCTGGCCGGCTGCAGCCCGGTTTACGTGCCGCTGGATGAAGCCGGGGGCTGGTCTTTCGATATCGGTAAACTGGAAGCCGCGATTACGCCGAAAACCAAGGCAATCCTGTATTGCAACCCCAATAACCCTACCGGCACTATCTTCACGAAAAAACAGCTGCTTGAGCTCGCCGCCCTGGCGGAGAAACATGATTTTTTCCTGATTTCCGATGAAGTTTACAAGGATTTTATTTTTAACGGGGACAGTTTATTTTCATTAGCTCAGGTAAAAAAAGTCAGGGACCGGGTGATCCGAGTCTATAGCTTTTCGAAAGCTTATGCCATGACCGGCTGGCGGGTCGGCTATCTGCACGCGGATGCCAGCCTGGTAAACGAAATACTGAAAGTGCATGATTCGCTCGTGACCTGCGCGCCCGTAATTTCGCAGTATGCCGCCATGGGAGCGCTCGAGATGGGGGAACGCGATATCGCTAATTTCAACCGCGAATATATGCGCCGGCTCGACCTTACCTGCAAGCGGCTCGATAAACTGAAGCGGGTGTTTTCCTATATCAAACCGAACAGTTCTTATTACGTTTTCCCTAAAATTCTAACGGATAAGACCGACTCATGGGAATTCACTCTCGACCTGCTCGATAAGATCCAGGTCGCCCTGGTGCCGGGTGTGGCTTTCGGCCCCAACGGCGAAGGCCATGTCCGCATCAGCTTCGGACGCAGTGAAGAGCATATCAATGAAGCATTCGACCGGATGGAAAAGTATTTCGTGAATTTATAATTATACCTTATAAATTAATCTACGATTTATTGATGAAATATTTATTTCGACAAATTTTAAAATACTATCTCAAATACCTCACGAAACTGGCCCTCCTGATCCATCGGCCGGTCGTGATCGCGATTGCCGGCAGTACTAACAAAACCTTCGCTAAAAATGAGATCAATAAGGCTTTGCGCAAGCAGGGGATAAACCTCAGGTCCAACCCGAAAAATTTCAATACCGAGATCGGCTTGCCTTTGGCTATTTTAGGGCTGTCCAGCGGCTATCATGAATATAAAAAATGGCTGCCGGCCATATATAAAGCTCCGTTAGCCGTCCTGAAACGCGATTTTCCCGAAATGCTTGTGCTGGAACTGGGGATAGGGGACCCGGGGGATATGAAATACCTGCTGTCAATAATCAAGCCGCAGGTAGCGGTAATTACCGATATCACCCAGCGTTATATCGACCGCTTCGCCGGCATGGATGAGCTGGCGGGGGAATACGAATACCTGCTCACCCGGGTCGGTCCCGATGGATTATTGGTGCTGAACCATGATAACAGCCGCATCCGAAGAATGGCGGAAAACATCAAGGACGGCCATCGCCATATCGTTTTTTTCGGTTTCGACCCCGGCGCCAATTGGCAGGCGGTCGCAGCCGAGAGCACTAAAATCGGCCAAACCGTAAAAATCAGCCATAATCGAATAGTCCGGAAACACAGCCTGTCTCTTTACGGTGAACACCACATTTATGCGTTATTAATCCGCTTAATCGTTGAGGAATATGTATCAGCAAAAACGAACTTCAAAAATCGATAACCGGATCACCCGCGCCGCCGACCATACCCCCTATAAAAAAAAATATTCGAACCCGTATTTCCAGGATAAGAAGAAACGGACAAGCGTGAGAACCCCGGCTTTAGGCCTTAAATTCAAACTCTCGTTAGCCGGTATAATCCTTATTATTATCGGAGCCGGCTGGCTGGTACTGTTTTCCCCGCTGTTCACAATTACGAATATCGAGGTCGTGTTAAGCGCTCCCGCGGATAATGACATACCCGCCGAATTGAGGATAGACCCGGAAAAAATAAAAGCCCTGGCAGGGGACTTGACCGCCGGCAAAGCCTACTCGGTGCTGCCGCGGAACAATCTCTATTTATATGACGAAAACGCCTTGTTTGCCGCGGTCAATAACGTTTACAATTACGACAGTATCAGCCTGAAGAGAACGCCGCCGCACACGATTACCGTCACTATCAAGGAAAGGGATTATGCGATTTTATGGAGTGAAAACGATAAATTATACTTTATCGATACCCATGGGACTGTCATCGCCGATGCCAGTTCGACCGAGGAGTCGGCGAAGCAATACCCGCTGATAGAAAACCAGGGCGGCGGCCCGATCACGGATAAGCATGTGGCCATCGACAATCTTGATTATATCATCAGCCTCTACGGAAAATTATCCCAAGCCCTGCCGGATTACAAGATCGATAAAATCATCGTAAATAACGATCCGACGCTGGTTAATGTCAAAATAACTGACGGCCCAGAAATCTATTTCAACTCGGCTGAAGACGCGGATAAGCAGCTGAACAAACTGACGACCCTGATTACGGAAAGAATAAAAGACGATTTCGCAAAAAAAGCCTACATCGATTTAAGGTATGGAGACCGGGTGTATTATCGCTAATAAATACGCTAAAATTAGCTAATAATATATATTTTGGCTAATTTTAGCATATTTTAAATATCTGTCTATTTATCAATTAATACAATTAAGCTATAATATAAGCAAACCTAAGAGTCATAACTTATTCATGAATGCATAGAATTATCTCGGATTTAAATGAGCAGTGACGGTTGCGGGTTATAGGATTAATCGCAAAAATAACACAATCCGAAATAATCATTTATTTAAGCAAATATACATTTTTCAGGATTTGTAATCATTATACGTACTATGGAGTCATTTTTTAAAATAGTTTTTGTATTTTCAATTATAATTTTTTGTCTGGTTGTAATCGGCTGTTTTTTATTGATTATTAAAATCTTATTTATATTTTCACCGGAAATCCAGATAATGGGGATTAAGATGACGCCGGTGATCCAATCGATCGTCCAATAGCTGCATACTATAAAGGCTATTTTTTTTGATATCATACGTTAATTAACCTACATTATGCGAAGTACAATATACGGTCGAACCATCAACTTGTTGGGCTAAAGTCCTTATTATTTTATTCCCTACCCTGCTTATCATATTAAGTAAACCGATTAGATTTTGATACTATTACAAACATAATAAAATAAATACATTCGAATAAAAGCCGAATTGGATAATGAAATAACTTTAATACCCTACTCCGAAAAGACTTACCTGGTAATTATTCAAATACTTCGCATAATATGCTATAATAATGACATGGCGGCAATTAAACCGATAATAAAATATTTAAACGATTATCTTGACTATCTCGAGATCGAAAAAGGTTTGTCGAGCAAGACTCAGGAAAATTATACCCGGTTTTTGCATAAGTTTTTCAATTGGCTGGCCGAGAATAACCTTAAGGCCTTGACCCCGCGCGCCCTTGACCCAGACCATATCTGGAAATACCGGGTTTATCTGTCGCGCCATATCGATCCCCGAACCGGTCGTTCACTTAAAAAAACGACCCAGAATTATTATTTAATCGCGGTTAGGTCGCTGTTGGAATATTTTTCGGAAAAGGATATATCGTCACTCTCCCCTACCAAGGTTAAGCTGGCGAAAGATAAGGGAGATAAGGAAGTAAAATTCTTATCGCTCGAGCAAATCGAAAAATTATTACTGGCACCGGATACAAACGAAAAAATCGGCCTCCGGGACCGGGCGATTTTAGAAGTATTGTTTTCGACCGGCCTCCGGGTCGCGGAACTGGTGGCCCTCGATACGGAGCAGTTCAGACTGACAGCCACTGTTAAAGACCTGGAGGTGGCAATCGTCGGCAAAGGCGCAAAAGTGCGTACGGTCTATTTTTCCGACCGAACCGTACTCTGGCTTAAAAAATACCTGGATAGCCGCCATGATATCGATCCTGCCTTATTTATTAATTATAAACCCGGCTGCGAAACCAGCGGCCAGACCCGCCGCCTAACCACGAAAAGCATCGAGGATATCGTAAAAAAATACGTTAAAATCGCCGGCTTGCCAGTGATGGCCACGCCCCACACCATCAGGCATTCTTTCGCTACCGATTTGCTGCGGGAAGGCGTTGATTTAAGGATGGTGCAGGAATTCCTGGGCCACCGCAACATCGCCACAACCCAAATCTATACCCATGTCACTAAAAAACAGCTTCGTGATATCCACAAGAAGCTGCATGGCGGGAAAAAAATTAAAAATTAGCGAATGTAATTTTTAATTAGTAATTGGTAATTCGCGAATTTAGGTTAAACGGCCCAAATTACAAATTTCAAATTACACTACAAATATAAAGCGACTAATCTTTAAAAATCAATAAAATATCTGCCAATACTTTTATCTTTTTTCAGTCTAGTAATATTCCTATTCACCTGCTTATAAAATCCCGGAAAATGCTGCCGGGTGATCGTCCGCCCGCGGTATCTTTGCCGATAGGGCGGTTTTTGATGATGCGCCACTTCATGGCATAAAGTCCGGAGGATCGACGAAATTTTTTTCGGCCTACGTTCTTTCGGCGTATAAATATCGATCGTGATCAGGCCGGTTTTAAGGTTGGTACGTCCGATAACATAGCCGTGTTTCGCTTTAACCGGTCCGTTCCGGCGCATGGGACGGAACCGTAAATTCGGAACTTTCAACGCCAGCAGGGCTTGATCGCAGGCTGTTTGGCAATATTCTTCGTGCATCATCGTATTACTGAATATATAAAACATATAACTCATAAGCCTTTAACCAATAACTCGTGTCGATAGCGGCGAGTTAAGGGTTAGGGGTTATGAGTTATAAATAGTAAATCATTATTTTCAGGGCAGATAAGCTAAGGGATCCACCGGTATCCCGTTCAGCCGGACTTCGAAATGCAGGTGCGGCCCGGTGGTCAGCGGCCCGGCCCCGGGTGTCCCCGGCAAGCCGCCCGAATAGCCGATCACCTGTCCCTGGACGACATAATCGTCGTTTTTGACCGATATCTTCGATACATGGCCGTAGACTGTGGCTAGATTATCGCTATGCACGAGCATGATATAGCTATAGCCCATACCGCCGTCGTGCGCCATCGCTACATAGCCGGATAGCGCCGCCTTGATCGGGGTAGCCTGGGCGGCGCGGATATCAACAGCCGGATGCTCGAACACGTAGCGGAAAGGGTAATCGGGATCATGAAAATAGGCGGTAATGGTATTCTTCGGCACCGGCCAGATAAAGCCGTTATCGTTGAAGTCGAGCGGTGCACCGTTCATCTGGGCGATCTTGGCCCGGACGAGTTTTTCCGTACTGGCAATCTCGGCCGCGGCATCTTCCTGCTCCTTCTTCGCCTGGGCTAATAGGCGCTGGTACTCGCTTTCGGAAACGTTCAGCTGGCTGATCACGATCGCCTTATTCTGCTTTTCCGACTCCAGGTCGGTTTTCTTTTTTTCGAGATCCCCCTTTTCCAGGCTCAGTTGCTTATTTTGGTCATCCAGCGACGCCCTTTCTTTTTCGAGCGTGACTTTCATCTTTTTGAGGCTGTCGAGGTGGTCCGCCACCTCTTTATCGAGATCTTCGAGATATTGCGCCTGAGCCAGGAACTCGGCCAGCGAATTATTCAAAAGCAGGATTTCAAGCGTACTGACCCGGTCGCCGCGGTACATTACCCGGAGAACGTTGGCGATATCGCTTTTCTCGCTTTCGATCTTCACGTTCTGGTTATTGATCTCGAGATCGGTTTTTTTTATTTCGAGGTTGGTCCGGTCGATTTCCGCCTGGACGCTTTCGATATCGAGTTCGGCCTTGGCGACCCGGTTGTCGAGGATCGCGAGCTGGTTATTAAGCGAAGCTTTCTGGCCCTGCGTTTCCTTGATGGCGTTCGAGTATTGACTTTGGCGCTCCTGGATTTTGTCGATCTGGTCTTTTTTAGCCTGGATATTATCGTTCAGTTCCTTGATCTGGTCGTTAAGGTCCTGGCTGACCTGGCCATTAACGAAATTCCCGGCATTCACGCTCATGCCGAGCACGATTACGATTATGATTAATTTTATGAATTTCCCCATAAACTGATTATACCATTTTTAAGGCAAAATAAAAAATAATAAGGCATAAGCGATATAATCTAAAATTAAAATTCTTAAATTTACCTATATCTTACTTGTCCTCCGAAGTTTTATACGAAGGATGATTACTTAAGTCTTATTACCTGATTCATAACTTTTTAACCGCGGCCTGTAATCTTTTTAAACTGTCGGCCTTGCCCAAGACTCCCGCCACCTCGAACGGCCCCGGGCTGGCCTTGTGTCCGGTCAGGGCCACGCGCATCGGCCAGAGATAGTCCCCTACTTTCAGATCTTTGCTTTTCAAATGGCTGATAATCGCGTCTTCAAGCGAATGTTCGGTCCAGTTTTCTTCCGGGACTTTCTCAAGCAATTCCACCAGCTCGAATAGATTATTTTTTACCTGCTCGAGGGTCAGTTTTTTCCAGACCAGCAGGTCTTTATCATATTCCGGACTATCCACGAAAAAAAATTCGGTCAACTCCCCTACCTCGGACAATTTCTTCATCCGCTCCTGTTCCAGCCGCACCACCTTCTCTATATAGCTAATGGTTTTCCGATCGGTTTCTGCGGTTTTATCGAGGTTATCGGCCAAAAACGGTTTAGACATTAAGGCTAGCTTATCCAAATCCATCTGCCTGATATAATAACCGTTGGTAAAATCGAGTTTTTCCAGGTCGAAGACAGCCGCGCTGGTGCCCATATCACGGTAATCGAAAATCTTAACCATTTCATCAAGGCTGAAAATCTCGTCATCTTCGGGTTTGTTTATTTTCGCGAGCGCATCCCGGGACGGGTGCCATCCCAGTAAGGCGCAAAAATTGAGGAGCGCTTCGGGCAGATAGCCTTTGTCACGGTACTGCTCGACCGCTACGTCGCCGTGGCGCTTGCTCAATTTACCTCCGCCTTTATTCAGGGTCAGGGGCATATGGATGAATTTGGGCGGCTGCCAATTGAAATCTTTATAAAGCAGTATGTGCTTGGGGAAACTCGGGATCCACTCCTCTCCCCTGACTACATGGGTGATTTCCATCAGGTGGTCGTCGACTACCAGGGCGAAATGGTAGGTCGGCAATCCGTCCGATTTAACCAGTACATGGTCTTCGAGGTCCTGCGCCCGGAACCTGATCTCTCCC
The DNA here is from genome assembly GCA_964648375.1 of uncultured Gammaproteobacteria bacterium. Lineage (GTDB taxonomy): Bacteria > Patescibacteriota > Patescibacteriia > Patescibacteriales > UM-FILTER-48-10 > CAZYKS01. Next base: position 7,644 of record CAZYKS010000012.1, read on the forward strand.
CTAAGCTCGTCATTAACCAGCACCTCCCCGCTTTCCGGCATCCTTTGCCGAATTACATATTTCTCACGCTTTTTTAATCTTTCATTAATCTCTTTTACGCTTAAATTAGCACATTTTTTATCATAACGCGGCGGTAATTTGCGCTTTTGCTGGACTTCGCGCATCTCGGTGAGCCGCTCAGCCGTACAAAAACAGCGGTAAGCCTTACCTTCTTCCAATAAGCGCTCATAATATTTTCTATAAATTTCTTTGCGTTCGCTCTGAATATACGGCCCGTAATTCCCGCCGATATGCGGGCCTTCATCGAATTTAATCCCTGCCCACTCGAGGATATTTAAGAGGCTTTCAACCGCTCCCGGTACCAGCCGTTTCTGGTCAGTGTCTTCGATGCGCAGGATATATTCCCCGCCCAGGCTTTTCGCGGTTAAATACGCGAACAAGGCGGTCCTAAGACTGCCGATATGGAGCGAGCCGGTAGGAGACGGCGCGAACCTGGTTCTTATTTTAGTCATAATTTTATTTTTATAAAAATCTGTTAAATCTGTTTAATCTGCGGTGAAAAAAATTATAATCACCACAGATTAAACAGATTAAACAGAAAATTATTTATTTTAATAACAGGTAAACATTTAACAATAGCGACAATAACAGTGCGGCGCTCGTGATGATCAAGGCCAGGCGCAGTTTGCCGGCGGTTTCGGATAATTGCTCCCTTTCCTTTTTCAGGAGGATATTGGTGATGTCATTTACCAGATAGAGATATTTTTTATAATTCAGTTTCATAGGTTACAAAATTATTATTATTACGAATAACCTAATATATATTTTGATCAATAAATTCATTGAATTTTTTTAAAAATATTTTTGTTCTGTCTTTGCGTATATCCGCGACATAATCGATTAAATTTTCCGGCGATACCCATTTCCAGCGCGAGTGCTCCCAAAAATTCAATTTTATATCTTCATCAATGCCGTAAAATTCCGCGACCAATAAAGATTGTTTTTGCCCTTTATACCCCCAGGCCAGCTTTGCCGGTACATTAAATTTTGTCATACGATTGCCGAATTTATATTTATATATATTCTTAAAAACTTTGCTTGTCTTGATTTTATCTGTACCGATTTCTTCCTGCAGTTCGCGCTTGCCGGCAACCGTGATATTCTCGCCTTCCCGACCGCCCTGAGGCAGTTGCCAGTGGTTTTTCGCCTCCGCTCTTTCAACAACGAGTATCATATTTTTATCCCCTATCTTCTTATATAAGAGGCACGCTACGTTCGAGCGGTACATAAATGGCCGGATAAATCGCCAGCGAATGAATTTTAATGGAAACATTATTACCGCGCGATAGATCCGTTTCCAGCGCCACGGCTGTTTCGCGAGGCGCCATAGCCATTCCAGTCCGATAACACGGAATGCCTTCGGGGCGCGTTTGATACTCCCGGTAAAAAAATCGAATGCGCCCCCTACTCCGGCTGCCAATCTGACCGATGAAATTTGCGGCAGGCAATGGTAAATATATTTTTCCTGCCAGGGCGCACCGGTAGAAACGAACAACAGGTCAGGCTTGAAATTTATGACCGCTTCTTCCACGGCGTAATTATTCTCTCGCTCCACTTCCCTAACGATAAATTGCATTTCAGGATAATTTTTCCTGACAGCGAAACTGATATCGTCAGGCCGGGATAAGCCCTTCGACCAGATCAAAATCGCTACCCGTTTCTTTTTTTCTTGTGCGATTTTTAAGATATCCAGTAGCATATCGGCGCCCGGATAGCGGTGGATGCGCCTGAACATGGCGGCTGCCGCGCACGTTAGCCCGAAACCGTCCGGCACCGACAGGTCGGCATGGTTCAGGATATAAAAAAACTCTTCGTCATGGCCGGCCTCGAGGATGAATTCCGGATTAACGGTAACGAGATAATGCTGTGCCGTACTTTCTAAAAAGTCGTTTATTCTATCTAACACCGCCTGTTTATCCAGCCTGGATATATTAATTCCCAATATATTGATATTTCCCATAGTATTTTCTGCCGTAAATTGCATAACTCATAACTAATAACCCATAACTCACAATAAAAAGCTTTTGACGATTTCGTAGCGAGGGCCTGCTGAAGTTAAAGTTGATTCCATTAAATCATAGGTTGTGGCTGTAAACGGCAACGGAGTAATCTTGGGCGGCTGCGATATTGCCGCTCCCCTGCCCTTCACCCGCCCTAAAGTGATATGAGGCGTCCAGGGACGATTATCCAGCTTGATCCCGGTCCTGATTTCCAGTTCGGTTTTCAGCGATTTTTGGAGCGCCCCCGCCGCTTTGCTGTTAGTCTCCTTACAGCTGACATAGAGCACCCGGGGCCGGGCCAGGTCCGGGAAAGCGCCCAGTTCATCCAGTTTAAATTCCAGCTGGCCGAATTTGCCTTCCAGCCGGCCTAACGCCTGGACTACAGCTTCTGTTTGCGCCTGGTCGCCCGCACCCAGGAAATGCAGGGTTATGTGCGCGCCCTTGGGGTCAACCCATTTTACTCCCTTGTGATCCGGTTGCAGATTATCGATAACGAGCGCGATTTCTTTTTTAACCCCTTCCGGCAGATTTAAAGCGATAAATAAGCGTTTTTTATCTAGATTTCGCATAATATGATTATACACATAAATCTTGACTTTTTCAACCGGTAGAG